>CAYVSU010000001.1:0-104860 GCA_964454215.1 uncultured Oscillospiraceae bacterium
GCCGACCATAATCACCTCATCTGCATTTCCGACAAACTGCAAAACATAGGCGATAACATCCGCTTTTGCGTCCCGCTTTCCGTCTGCAAGAGAACCGATGATTTTCTCAAAATATTGCGACATCTGAAATTTGTTCAAAATATCGATAGAGATGGCCTCAGGCTTTGACGTTGCCACATACAGTTTGTGGCCCTCGTTATTCAGCCGCTTCAGTAGTTCGATTATACCGGGATAGGGATAATTCTCATATTTTCCGGTGATGTTGTAAAACTTCCGATAATAGACAACCGCGTTGTCCAGCTCTTCCTGGGGGATGCCGAATTCACAGAAGGTTTTATGCAGGGGAGGACCCACAAAGACACGCATATCATCTCTTTGCGGCAGCGGTATGCCGTAATGCTCCAGAGTTAGACTCACACAGTTGATGATGCCTTCGCCGGAATCGGTCAGTGTGCCATCGAGGTCAAACAGGATTGCTTTTCCCATATAGGATACTCCTTTTTTGTTTTTTGTATTATACCATTTTCACGCTGCGCTGTCAAAGTTTTGAAGGCTACTTGCATTTTATCCGGTTGTGTGCTATTATTATATAGGCGAAAGCTAAAGAATGAAAGGAGAAAGCATATGAAAAGGAATTTGTTGGCACTGTTTTTGGTTTTGGTTATGCTCTTTACGCTGGTTGCGTGCGGCAAGGATGATGTAAATGAGACAACTGCTTTTGCGCTGATTGACGCAGCCACAAAGAAAACCCAGGCACTGGATTCAGCGGAAATGGATATGACGATGAATATGTCTATGGATATGATGGGTGTCTCTATGGACATTCCCATAACCTACAATATCAAGGGTGTCGGGCTCCAAAGCAGCTCACCGAATCTGGAAATGGTTATGTCTATGACTATGTTCGGTATGGCTGTCGAGATGGATATTTATGTGGAAAATGGCTACTACTATATGTCTTATATGGGAGAAACGATGAAGTATAAGGCAGAAGATGCAGCAGATTACGATGCTATGGCTCAGGTAAATGCTATGTACGGTGATCTGACAGCAGACCTGCTGAAGGATACGGCCATTACGAAAAATGCTGACGGCAGCAAGACGGTGAAACTGACACTTGACAGCGAAACCTTTAAAAAGGTATTTAAGGATCTCGTTGACAGCACAGGCAACAGCGCTGCCGAAGGCGCAACCATAAAGAGCATCACGATTTCCAATGCCAATGTTGAGATCACTGTCAATAAGGATGGCTATATTGATACATACAAAGTGGATTTCGATATGTCGATGACAATGGATGTTTTGGGTGAATCCTATAGCACCAGTGTGGGCGTGGACGCCACGGTTCAGTATAAAAATCCTGGCACGAATGTCACAGTGACACCTCCCGACGGTTATCAGAACTATCCAGAAGTGGATCTCGATTCCATAGGCTAACGCAAGAGTAAAAAGCACCACCAGTAATTGGTGGTGCTTTTTTTGACTTATGGCACACTGGAGTTTTGAACTGTTAAACAAAGTGGGGGTAAGTGTTCCGTCCACACCCGCAGGCATTTCACATTGCGAAGCAATATTTCACATATGCATCTATTTCACTTGCCCGAAAGGTCAAGTTTTATCGTAAAAAGTCCCTTTTGTCGGTAGACAAAAGGGACTCTTTTCGTGGCGGAGAGTTAGGGATTCGAACCCTAGGTTCCTTTCGGAATCACTAGTTTTCAAGACTAGCTCCTTAAACCGCTCGGACAACTCTCCGTGTTTGCACGATCATAACATTTTTGAAGTAAAAAGTCAAGAATTGTTCCTGTAAATCCCTCTCATATTATAACCCACATTTCCATCAATGGTGAGAATTGAAGTTACGATGTCCTTCGGTTGCCAATTAAGCCTTGGCCGCCTTCGCTATGAAGGGGGCTTTTTTTGTAAGCTACCACGGTTGCAGTTCTACGTAAAGCGGCTTTGTCAAACTATGGAGAAATATGGAAAAAAACTTGTATTTTGCGGAGGCGTGTCTCAACTGGTGTGCTCCAACTTGTTTATATTGGTGATTGCATCGCGAAAGGAGTAAACATATGAGAGCACACTACAATGACATTTTGAAAGAGCATTTTCGAACGAAAATTAAATCTGAAAGAAAGGAGAATAAGATCACTCAACGTGATATGGCATACCGACTGGAAATGGCACCGCGGACATACTTTGATCTGGAACGAGGGCGAACAGGTTGCGGAGCGGTCACCTTGGTTATCTATCTGATTTACTTATGCGATGATCCAATGAGCTTTTTGGAGGGTGTACGTTGTGCGTTTGAAGCAAGCGACAGCAATGAGCCGTAGCGAGTTATCCGTGAGCGAGCTGTCATTTAGAATGCCTATGACAGTTACCGAGGTAATGGTATTCACGGATAAAGAGTCTTATGCAGTCTGCCCCCAGTGCAAGACTACGCTGCCACGGGAATATATGCGCTATTGCGACAGATGCGGTCAACACCTATGCTGGAAGCACTTCGGAAAGGCTGCCGTTGTTTTTGTGAAAAAATAAGCAGGATTTTAGCATAGACTAGGACTTGTTTTGGATTTTCAAGTTCCTCTTATACCAATACCAATTCCAATAAAAACACCCAACCGTGAGGTTGGGTGTTTTTATTGGCGGAGTGAGAGGGATTTGAATTTCGGGGAGTTTCTACTTTCTTTAACCAAAGTTAACTATTTACCACTAAATACTGCAGAAACCAGAACATTTATTAACCACTTTTAACCACCTAAAACCACCTATCACCATCCCCATAAGGGAAAAAATAAGGGAAAAATTAAATGCATCCGTATAGTAGGTACACTAAATTGCTGTTAGGTTTGTATCTGAAAGACTTTCTCGTGCTTTCACCTATGCTGTTAGGATTCTATCTGCTTTCAGCATTGACAACCATATTTTTTGTCATTAAGATACGATCCACCGCTATGAGACCACTCAACTGGAAGTCGCCTAGGCACATTCTCTTTTCTTTCCCCAATGTGTAACACATCATTGACAAACCTACATATTTCTTCATTGCAGAAAACTTGACAATTTATATATATATATAATCAAGGTATCGACAAATGATAGGGGGAATAAAACATGTTTGAAGCAAAATATAGCAAAAAGGTTCTCGATCACAACGATCCTTTCTATTATCCGAAAAATCGTACGATTCTTCCTTTCTTTGGCTACGATGCCAGATTGGAAACCAATTTCTACACAGATTCTTACGGCGGAAACTATTACGTTACCGAGCAAGGGGCAAATACCTATAAGGTTACAAAATCTGCAACCCATTATTATAACCGTAAAGAGTATTATGCAGAATATAAACGAGGTCGTGATAACTACGCACATTACGAGCCAAGATTGGACGAGCTGGAAGAAGAATTTTATCAGCAGTACATCGTAAAAGACGGGGTGGATGTTTGGTATTCTCCCTATATCGCGCCCACTCTTGAGGAATTCCACAAGAGATACGCCGAACCTAAAAATGCCGGTCTGCTGGCTACATTGGGTGCTGTCTGCATTCCCCTTGCTGTTGCATCCATTATTGTGATTGGTATTGTTCTGATGGATGTGATTGAAAGTATCTTGCCGTCCTTCCTGCCTATTACCTCTACGCATATTGCATCCGTCCCGTTTATGATTCTTATGGGAATTGGCGTATTGAGCCTTGTTAAGCGTCATAAGGATATTAAGGAACTTCGTGCAACACCTTATGAAAGAATGCCCAAGGAATACAAAGATGCTTTGCTGAAGAGTTATTTAAAGCGCATGAAATCTGCATACCGTGGGAGACTTGGTGAGATTTTGCAGGAATACTATTTGCTGAGAGAAAGTGCAAAGCAAAAAGAGAACGACGCAAGACAACAGTGGTATGAAAATGCCGACAAGCCCAAGAAAAAGAAGAAAAAGTAATATCGATTATCCGGCACCCATCATGGTGCCGGTATTTTACGTCATTACGAGGAGCGTTTTTGCTGAAAAAATTACAAAATTCATCTGCAAAATATTACAATTCACTCTTTCGAAACCCATTGACTTGTGGCTTAATTTGGTGTATAATTTAGACACAAGATCATATACTGTTGATGGAGGTATTGAACTATGACGATTATTCCTATGCGCGATCTCAAAAACACCGTTGAAATTGAGCGTCGTTGCGCTGCCGCCGGTGGCCCTGTGTTTGTAACGAAAAACGGATATGGCCGACTCGTTGTGATGGATATTGACTATTACGAAAAAACAATGAGCAAAATCTATGAAGCCAAGCTTGTTAACGACGGACTTTCCGACCTAGAAAACGGCAAAACCGTGGACGGCGATTCTGTAAGAGCAAGGATGGCGGAAAAGTATGGAGTGTAAGTATTCCTATCGCTTTACCGAGAAAGCGGAGCAGGATTTGGATGAGATCCTGCGATACATATCGGTTGATTTGGTCAATCCCACAGCCGCACAAAATCTCGGCCGAAAGGTCTTTGAAAAGATCGATACAGTTCGCATCTTTCCCGATTCCGGCTCGCCGGTTGACAATGAATTTTTAACCGATAAGACGGTTCGCAAGCTGTCGGTCGATAATTATGTCATTTACTACAAAGCCCATTCCGAAGAAAAAGTAATCTCTATCATCCGCATTGTTTACGGAAAGAGAAACCTTGACGAGATACTGAAAACAATGTGATCGCAAAAGTCGGTGAGTATGTTGCTCACCGACTTTTATCATTTTTTAAGCTTCCCGTGAAGTTTTCTTGAAACTAAAATTTAACCTCTCATACGCAGTTGCTTCTCTGCGTTCCGGAGATGACATCAAGACCGTTCAAGGCAACCTTGGCCATGCCACAGCAGCCTTTACTTTGGATGTCTATGGACACGTAACTTATCAAATGCAGGAAGCCAGCGCAGGCCGAATGCAGGCTTATATCAACGACATTCTCAATCTATAAGGGAAAAAGTAAGGGAAAAACAAAAATTCGGCCTATATGCGCTGAACTTTTTGAGGTCAAAAGTGGCGTAAAACAAAGAAAAATCCGGTCAGGACTAATTTCCTAACCGGATTTCACTGGCGGAGTGAGAGGGATTTGAACCCTCGCGCGCTTTTTAGACGCCTACTCCCTTAGCAGGGGAGCCCCTTCGGCCTCTTGGGTATCACTCCGAATCAAAGTATATTCACTTGATTGCCAAAGTATTCTAGCACAGCAAGTTCGCTTTGTCAAGCCCAATCTTTACTGTTTGGGAGTTAGTTTCTTTTTCGTTCCGTCAGGACGGACAACATAGGTATTATCCAACTGTCCAACCAGGTTTGCCTTTACGGAATCAATGTAGATCCGCCGCAGCTTATCACGCTCAGCAAGTTCTTCAACAGACAGTCCTTCCGTCTTTGCTTTTGCAGCCAGTTCGTTGATTCTGGCAATTACTTCATCCATTTTCATAGTTGTTACCTCAAATATACCGGTGAATAATCACCGAGATTCTTCCTTTTTTGGTTTCTCCGATCACTTCTGCCAGGCAGATCTTTCCGTGCCCACGGAGAGATATTTTTGCACCTTCTGAGATGGATTTGTCTGCCTTTTCACAGGGAATGCCATTCACACTTGCTTTTCCCGTTGCAACATACTGGGATGCGAGTCCACGGCTGATACGAAAGCCGGCGCTTATGACATTGTCAAGCCGCATAGATGCCAAGGTATCCTTGATGGTCCTTACCTCCGGTTCCGGGATATCGGCTTTGCAAAGCGGGATCTCGGAAAGACGGACCCTGATTCTTCCTGCCCCGGTGAAATTCTGGAGGATAAATGGAGTCATTTCTGCAGTAACAAAGAAGTCGCAGTGTCCTTTACTTACGCAGATATCGCCAACTGTTTCCCGCGCCAAACCGAGACCCGTCAGCGCTCCCAAAAAATCCCGGTGCGTTGGACAGTCACAGTCATTGAATTCCGCTCTGATGCAGGAAACGGGGGAATTTTCCTCAAGCAAATATCCATCATTTAGATAATCCGGTATATAAACGATCATCTGCCGTTCTGCTCCGGAATAGCCGCCGAAATAATGCAGATCCTTTGATGCGCCAAACAGATATCGGCACATCTCCTGCTCCGCCGGGGAAAGAAAAGGGGAGTTAGCGGGAATATTCTTGCGGATACCTCCGTTGATTTTGTCCCATATTTTCGCAAGAAACATTTTCTCCTGCGATGTTTTTGCAATTTTTTCGATATTGCTGCGATCCATAGCATCACCTGCGTCATTATAGCACAAGATTCTTTCCTTGAGAAGTAGTTTTTTCTTGTTTCTCGATTGCAGATGTGCTATACTCGATATATATTCTCAAAAAGAGGGGATTCATATGAAGTATTGTTCAAATTGCGGCACTCAACTAAAGGATACAGACCGCTTCTGTTTTCACTGCGGTAACTGTTGCGACGATTCTCAAAGGGAGCCTGTTCAAGAGCATAATCAGGAAACACCTGTGGTCACGATCAACGGTGAGAAAATTATGGACGCTCTGACAAGTAAGATTAATTCCCTTGCAGGCGGTGAAGGCTCTGTCCACGTGCCGCTGAGAACGGTTTTCAGCAGCATTTTTAAGAAGCACTCCAGAGAGGAGGCAGAAGAAATTTTTATCTGCGGTACAGCAAAAACAACGCCTGTCTTTACGGATCTGGATGCGGCGTGGCCTCGTCCGTGGCTCTTTAGCCGGTTGCTGTTGGCTTTTAGTGCCGCATTGCTGATGATGCATATGTGCAGCAAGCAATTCGGAAATTATAATACTTATCCCGGTGTGATCCTGGCTGGATCTTTTATGGTCCCGCTGGCTTTGGTGGTTTTCTTCTTTGAGTTGAACGCGACCAAGAATATCAGTTTCTTTACCATTGCCAAGGTCTTCCTGGTTGGCGGATGTGCGTCTTTCCTTTGTACGCTTCTGCTTTTCGAGGTGATCACCGTTGAAGAATTGGACTATGGCGGAGCGATTCTGGTCGGTATCATCGAAGAGGTTGGCAAGCTTGCCATCGTTGCCTATTTCATTTATCGTGATAAAGATATTCGTCACCCCGTCAACGGACTTTTGATCGGAGCAACGGTTGGCGCAGGCTTTGCGGCAATTGAATCCGCCGGTTACGCATTTCGGTTCTTTTTGGCAACTATGAGCTATGAGGAAATGATGGATGTGATCCTTCTGCGGGCGGCGCTTGCGCCCGGCGGTCATATCGTCTGGGCTGCCATGTCCGGCTATGCCATCATGATCGTCAAGGGCGATCAGCCGCTGACATTGGACTTTTTGAGCAAGAGCGCTTTCTGGAAGCTGTTTTTAGTGCCGGTGGTGATGCACGCGGTATGGGATATGCCCATTGAGTTTGGTGCAAAATTCTACCTGGTTCAGATCCTGCTGACACTTTCCGCTTGGGTCGTAATTATGGTTCTGATCAACAATAGTTTGGTGCATATTGCCCAGCATGTGCAGCAGAATCAGCAGGATTCGGAGGCTGAGGAAGCACCGGTAGTACAGGAATCGTAATTTTTAGAAAGGGAAGGGCACATATGGTAATTGGAATTATCGGCGGCGGCGCATCGGGTATGATGGCTGCGCTGGCAGCATCGCAAAATAAAGATTGCCGTGTGATCTTATTTGAACGCCAGGCTCGGCTCGGGCGAAAACTTTTGGCAACCGGAAACGGGCGCTGTAATTTGACCAATCAAAATTTGGATCTTTCCCATTATCACGGTGAAGAACCGGAATTTGCTGCATCTTCCCTTGCTGCATTAAATTTGGAAAGGACACTGTCGCTGTTTCGCAATCTGGGACTTTACACCGTTACAGAACCTTCCGGACGGGTATATCCATATTCAGATCAGGCAAATTCTGTGCTAGATGTGCTTCGGTTTGGGCTGCAGAGGGGCAATATTACGGTTTTGACCGGCACTGAGATCAAAAAGGTGAAGAGAACTGCAGAGGGGTTTCTTGTAGCATCTGCCGATGAGAGCTATGCTTGTGATCGTTTGATCGTTGCCAGCGGCGGAATTGCGGGAACAAAGCTGGGAGGAACTATGTCTGGTTATCAGCTTTTACGCAGTTTCGGCCACAAAACAACCAAATTGCGTCCTGCGCTGGTACAGGTTAAAAGTAATTGGAATGGTTGTGTTTCGTTGAAGGGTGTCAGAGCCAACTGCCGGGCTTCCATTTATCATAACGGAAAACTGCACGCACAAAGCGCAGGAGAACTGCAATTTACGGACTATGGCTTGTCCGGTCCCGTGATTTTTGAAATTTCCAGAGATGTTTGCTCAGGTGGTAATTGGTGCTGTAAACTGGATTTTTTGCCGGATGTTTCCCAAGAGCAATTGAAATCTGAGCTTTTGCGTCGAAGATGTGCAAGCTGGGCAGTTGATGACTTGCTGACAGGTATTCTTCACAACCGCTTGGGTCGGGTTTTGACCGCAACTGTGGGGATTCATGGACAAATGAGTGCGGCAGAACTTAACGATGCGGATATTTCCGAAGTTTGCCGCGTTGTAAAAGAGTTGGAACTGCCACTGACGGAGACTTTGGGTATGGATACTGCGCAGGTTACCGCAGGCGGAGCAGTCACAACGGAATTTGACCCGCGGACTATGGAAAGTTGCCTTGTACCGGGTCTCTATGCCTGTGGAGAAGTTCTGGATGTGGACGGCGATTGCGGCGGATACAATCTGCAGTGGGCTTGGAGCTCCGGTTGGGTAGCGGGCTGCAATGCCGGTGAGGTAAGTGTATGATCCGGATAAGAGATATTGTTCTGCCGATGGAGCACGACCCGAATCAGCTTTTGTATGAAGCCGCGCGAATGCTGAAAATATCCACATCAAAAATTCGTAAGATGACAATTATTCGCCGTTCCGTAGACGCGCGAAAGAAACCGGATGTAAGGATCGTTTATACGGTAGATGTTGTGTTGGATGGCAGCGAAAAGAAAATTTGGAAGCAGAGCGGTTGTAAGAAGGCGACATTAACAGATGTGAGAAATTATCGGCCTCCCAAAACTGCAGTCACTGCTGCTAAACGGCCGATTGTAGTTGGTTTTGGTCCTGCGGGTATGTTTGCTGCGCTGATTTTAGCGATGGCAGGTCTCAGACCCCTGGTTTTCGAACGGGGAGCGGATGCACAAAGCCGCCATAATAAGGTGGAGCATTTCTTCGCCACTGGAGAACTGGATGCAAGAAGCAATGTGCAGTTTGGCGAAGGCGGTGCCGGTACGTTTTCAGACGGTAAACTGAATACAGGTGTCAATAATCCTCGGATTGGATGGATATTGGAGCAATTTGTAGCAGCCGGTGCACGGGAGAACATTCTTTACGATGCCAAGCCTCACGTGGGAACGGATGTTTTGCTGACGGTTGTGCAGAATTTGAGGAAGCGGATCATTGCTCTGGGCGGTGAGGTTCGCTTCTGCACCCAGGTTACGGCGATTCAATGTGAAGAAGGAAAAGTAACCGGCGTTGTACTGGAAGACGGTGTGAAAGTTGATTGCGAGCATTTGATCCTTGCCACCGGTCACAGCGCAAGAGATACTTTCCAAATGCTGTACGAACTGGGAATTCCTATGGAACCAAAACCTTTTTCCATGGGCGTGCGGATCGAGCATAGACAGTCTGCTATTAATAAAGCCCAGTACGGCTCTGAGGAGCTTCCGCTGCCACCTGCAGACTATAAACTGGTGAAGCATTTGAAAGATGAAACGGTGTATACCTTCTGTATGTGTCCCGGCGGTTATGTGGTTGCCGCGGCATCGGAGGAGGGGGGCGTTGTTACCAACGGTATGAGTTATGCTGACCGTGATGGGGATAACGCAAATGCTGCACTGCTGGTTACATTAAATCCGGCAGATTTTCCTTATGATGGCGCCCTTGGCGGAGTGCAGTGGCAGCGGGAAATTGAGCAGAAAGCCTATGCTCTCAGCAGCAGCTACCGCGCTCCAACACAAAAAGTGGGCGATTTTTTGCGGGGCACGGCAAGCACCGATAGCGGCAGCATAAGGCCTACCTACCGTCCGGGTATTTGCTGGTGTGATCTGCGGGAAGTTCTTCCAGAGAAGATCACTTCTGCGCTGAAGGAGGCTTTGCCACTATTTGAGGGCAATCTGCAGGGATTTTCCGATCCGGACGCAGTTCTCACAGCGCCGGAAACCAGAAGTTCTTCTCCTGTACGGATCTTGCGTGATGAAAACCGGGAGTCTGCTGTTCGCGGCCTGTATCCCTGCGGAGAGGGCGCAGGCTACGCCGGCGGTATTATGTCTGCGGCCATTGACGGAATTCAGGCGGCTGAGGTCATTATTGAGAATCTGGAGCGTGAATGCAATGGATGACAGGCGATTATGCGCAGTTGCCCGTAAAGAGTTCAGTCGCTACGGCTTTGCTTTGCTCCTCTACTACTTCATTTTCTGCGTCTGCGTTTTTGCTGTGGAGTGGGGAAAAGCACTGCCATCGGGTTTAGGATATATCATTGCCTGTGGTATTGGCGCAGTTTTGATTGTGATTTGGAAGAGAAAGTCATTTCTTACAGAAATGTTTCGCCCTCATAGAGCGATGCGGCCCGGAAGGCTGCTGATGTTACTGTGTATTATCATAGCCTGTCAAGCAGCATTTCAGATCTTTGCCTTTGTGATTGAGATGATTTTGAACCAGTTTGGTCTCTCAGCACTCCCTTCCATTCAAAACGCAACGGCGACAACAAATTCACTGAGTCTGTACCTTTATGCCTGCATTGTGGCACCGATCTTTGAAGAATTGGCATTTCGCGGTGTGCTTCTGAGTTCTTTACGCCACTATGGAAAAGGTTTTGCTATTATGGCATCCGCCTTCTTGTTTGCTATTTTCCACGGTAATCTGGTTCAGTCGCCGTATGCTTTTCTGTGCGGACTCATTCTTGGCTATGCTGCAGTTGAGTTTTCTCTCCTGTGGTCCATTGTGTTGCATTTATTCAACAACTGGGTGTTAGGTGACCGGCTCCAGTGGTTACTGGAGTTGTTTCCGGAAGGAATCGGAGATTTTGTCTGGACGGCTTTGATCTGGCTCTGCGCCGCAGTAGCTGCTGTGATCCTTTGGGTCAAACGCCGACGCGTTGTTGCATATTTTCAGCAAAACAAGCCCGGTATTCTACCGGTGAAGGCTTTCTTTACCAATGCCGGCGTTGTGTTCGCTATGGTTCTTTTGACCGTTGTAATGATCTTGGGAGTTCAATAAAACGGAAAGCTGGGTGCGTTTACGCACCCAGCTTTATTATGAGCAGGATCAATGAACCCTGCACCAAAAGAAGCGTTGGAATTCCGGCATAAAAGGCAATCTTACGTGTTTTATGCCGGAATATTTGCATTCCCAGCAGAATTCCCAAACTTCCGCCTAACAATGCGGCTGTGAAAAGTACGGTTTCCGGAATCCGCCACAATCCCTTGATCGCTTTTTGTTTATCGGAGCGCATAAGCAGGAGGGAAAGCGCATTTATTATCAACAGGTAGACAAACAGCATAGTGTATTTCCTTTCAGGAGGGGTTAAAGTGAAAAAAGTTTTGGTCTTATTGCTGATAACGCTGCTTCTGTGCGGGTGCAGCGCGAAACAAACAATGGAAACTGTGGATGACGTGTACGCATCACAAAGCCCAGAGATGCCAAAGCAGGTGGCATTGACGCTGCCGGAAGATGCGGTTTTGACGATGGTCAACGGAGACAGCAGACTTTATTTTTGCAATGGCTATGAGCTTGTGTTGGAAGTTATGACAAGTGGCGATCTGAATGAAACGATCGCTAATTTGACCGGTTTTTCCCGGAACGGGTTGACTGTTATGCAAACGGAATCCGATGAGATAATACGTTATGAATGTGTTTGGACTGCTGTTTCGGACCAGGGAGATATGATCGGCAGAGCTGTTATTTTGGATGACGGCAGCTATCATTACTGTCTGTGCGTTCTGTCGCACGCGGATGAGGCAGGCAGCCTGCAGGAAACATGGAGTGCGATCACAGCTTCATTTCAGGTTTGAATATTGCTCCCACTGCGAACGCGGTGGGAGCTTATTTGCATATAATATTACCACATTTTTTGCCGCTTGTGAATGATGATTTGCAATTTTGTCAGAACTGTGTTATTGTATTGAAAAGGGAGGTGCAGGATGATGGGTTACTTTGGTTGTCATCTGTCTGCAAGTGCTGGGAATTTATCAATGGTACAGACTGCCCATTCTATCGGCGCCAATACATTTGCCTTCTTTACCCGTAACCCACGAGGCTCTAGGGCAAAACCGGAAGATCCGGCAGATTGTGCAGCTGCGGGTGCGCAGATGCAGGAATTGGGTTTTGGAAGATTGGTTGCCCACGGCTCCTATACTATGAATCTTTGTACTGGAGATCCGGATGCCAGAGCATTTGCGTCTGATATTTTGCTGGATGATCTGCGGAGAATGGCTGCGCTTCCCGGCAATTACTATAATTTTCACCCTGGTTCCCACGTGGGGCAAGGCGTTGAAGCGGGTGTATTTTACATCGCTGAAGCGCTGAAGAAGGCGCTGTCTCCCAGATATCCGGTAACAGTACTCTTGGAAACAATGGCCGGAAAAGGCAGTGAGATCGGTGGAAAGTTTGAAGAGTTGCGGGCAATCATAGATGCCGTTGGCAAGGAAGATCTTGGTGTTTGTCTTGATACCTGCCATATATACGATGGCGGATATGATATTGTGAACGACTTGGACGGTGTGCTTGCGGAATTTGACCGGATCATTGGATTAAACAGGCTTAAAGCATTACACTTAAATGATTCCAAAAATGTTTTTGCTTCCCACAAAGACAGACACGCGTGTTTGGGCGAGGGGTCCCTTGGAATGGAAACATTCCGCCGGATTGTAAATCACCCGGCGCTGAAGGATCTGCCGATGATATTGGAAACACCCAATGAATTGTCCGGGTATCAGAGGGAAATATCGCTTTTACGGCGTCTGGCAGAATAGTAGACCGAAATTTACAAAGGAGGTGACTGTATGGACGGTTTTTTAAAGACAATTGCACAGCTTGATCATAATGTTGTTTTGGTATTCCAGGCAATTATGCGATACGCAGTGCCGATTTTAGTAGCGATTCTTCTTGTGCGTACGGTCAAGCCTTTGCTGACCTTCCGACGAGAGCCGGAGATTTGGGCGTGGCTCACGTTAAGCAACGGAAAAAAACTGCCCATTACCCACTGGGAAAATGTGATCGGTCGCAGTAAAAGAAGCGATGTGATCATCGATATTCCCACGATCTCCCGAAATCACGCAGTTTTGACCCGATATGACGATGGCAGTTGGAGTATATCCGATGCCGGATCGAAAGCCGGAGTCTATGTGAACGGGCAAAGAGTCCAGTTTCATCCTTTGGAGGATGAGGATGTGATCAATATCGGTGGTGCCGAAATGACGCTGGTGCCGATCTCCCGTAAACAGGAGCTACTGCTGGCCCAGCTGCGCACAAAAGCCGCGCATCCTCTGAACAGCATTGCCAATACATTGATCCTGACACTGTTGCAGCTCTTGCTGTGCCTTTCCTATCTTATGAATTCTCCGGAGCAGTATCTGCAGAGTATCCTTTTAGGCTTTTGTGGCATTGTGGTTTGTCAGTGGCTTTTGCTGATGTTTTACGTTTTGATCAGCAAACCATCTTTTGAAGTGGAGACGATTGCTTTTTTGCTCTGCACTATGGGAATGGCAGCCGTTGCTGCTGTAAAGCCTGGTGAGGCCGTTAAACAGCTGATTGCGCTTGTGATGGGGTTGGTGCTGTATCTAGGTGTCGGCTGGGCCGTCAGGGGCCTGGAACGCACAAAGCGGATTCGCTATGCTGCAGGCATTGCCGGTATTGCGCTGCTGTTGATCACTCTGGTCTTCGGTAAGGAGTATAACGGCGCAAAGAATTGGCTGATGATCGGTTCACTCTCTATTCAGCCCTCGGAATTGAGCAAAGTCTGTTTTGTTTTTATGGGCGCATCCACAATGGACCGCATTATGAATAAGCGAAATATTATCCTGTTTATTGCCTATACCTTGGCAATTTGCGCCTGTCTCGCAGTAATGAACGATTTCGGCACTGCGCTGATCTTCTTTGTAGCATTCCTGCTGATCGCTTATCTGCGCTCTGGCAGTGTCGGTACCATAGCTCTTGCCTGTACGGCACTTGGTTTTGCAGGCGTGATGGCGGTGCGTTTAGTGCCCCACGCGATGAAGCGATTTTCTTCATGGCGGCACATTTGGGAGGATCCGTTTGGTGCCGGATATCAGCAGACACGGGCTTTGATTTGCATTGCTTCCGGCGGCCTGTTCGGATTAGGTGCCGGAAACGGAAAAATGGAGAATATTTTTGCGGCAGACTCCGATATGGTGTTTGCGACTCTTTCAGAGGAATGGGGCCTGTTGATCGGCTTGATGCTGATTGCCTGTATCATTGCGCTCGGATTTTTCAGTCTGCGGACTGCTGCCGTTGCCAGAAGCAGCTTTTATACCATTGGTGCCTGCACGGCAGCAGGAATCCTGCTGGTGCAGACAATTTTCAATGCGCTGGGTACGGTGGATATTCTGCCGCTGACTGGCGTCACATTCCCGTTTGTTTCCAACGGCGGCTCCAGCATGCTGTCCGCTTGGGGATTGCTTGCATTCATCAAGGCATCGGATACCCGGCAAAATGCCAGCTTTGCGGTGCGTCAATCCCGTGAAGGGAGGGAAACGGATGAATAGAATTATGGGTCGGTCAAAAATGCTCTTGGTGTTGATTCTGGTATTATCTGCGGGTATTTCTGTCTTCGTTGTGGAATATTTTGCTAACGCCGGCAATTGGGTTTTGTCTGCCGGTTCGCCCCACATTTATAATGCAGGAAATATTGGCTGCGGAACAGTTGCTGACAGAGATGGAATCCTACTTTTGGATTTGACTGACGAAAGAACCTATGCACCCAATACAGTCCTGCGTAGCTCCATTATCCATTGGTTGGGAGATCGTCAGGGAAATATCAGCGCCCCTGCGCTGCCGTACTATGCTTCTGAGATCGCCGGCCACGACCTGCTTAACGGCGTATATGCCTATGGTGGCACCGGCGGAACTGTTACAATGACCCTGTCGGCTAAGCTCCAGATTGCAGCATTGAAGGCAATGGGTGACCATAAGGGCACTTTGGCGATCTACAACTATCAGACCGGTGAGATTCTGTGTGCTGTGACAACGCCTAGTTTCGATCCGAACAATGTGCCGGATATTGCAGGCGATACAACGGGGGCATATGACGGCGTGTATGTCAACCGCTTTACCCAGTCAGCCTATACTCCCGGTTCCATTTTTAAGGTGGTCACCGTTGCGGCTGTGCTGGAAGCAAAGCCGGAAATTCAAAATATGAGTTTTACCTGCACTGGCGAAGTGGAATACGGCATCGATAAGGTCACCTGTGAGCGTGCCCACGGCACACTTACTTTCCGCGACGCTTTTGCACAGTCCTGCAACTGCGCTTTCGCACAGATCGCAAACGAATTGGGCGGCGAGACGCTAGAACAGTACGCAAAACAGTTCGGAGTTTTGGACAGTATCCGTTTTGATGGCATCACAACTGTCTCCGGAAACCTGGATGCAGCCGGAAAAGCAGATGTTTTGGTGGCTTGGAGCGCAATTGGTCAGCATATGGACCTTGTAAATCCCTGCGCATATCTGACTTTTATTGGCGCGATTGCCAATGACGGCGTTGCTTTACAGCCTCATATCGTCAGTTCCATTCAGGTTGGAAGCAGTAAAACTTACGATGCGGAGACTGTGGTGACCGGACGCATTATGTCCAGTCAAACGGCACAGGCGTTGCAGGAATATTTGCACTACAACGTTACCAGCCACTATGGTGAGGAAAGTTTTACAGATGGCTTTACCGTTTGTGCCAAGTCCGGAACAGCGGAAGTTGGCGGAGACAAGAAGCCAAACGCAATGTTTACCGGCTTTTTGACTGATGAGAAGTATCCGCTGGCATTTATTGTTGTCGTTGAAGACGGCGGCTACGGCCGACAAATCTGCGTTCCTATTCTGAATCAGGTTTTGGAAGTATGTAAAGAACTGCAGAATCTTGGACCTTAAGTTCATATTGGTGCACACCCCCTGCATACAATCACGCAGGGGGTGTTTTTATGTGCCGTAGAAACCATTTGTGTGGCTGTTCGCTGATTGCCTTTGGATTCGGGTTGCTAATCGGACTGTGTTTGGAATCCGGATTTTTGTGCTTTTGTGTGGGTGTTTCAATTATGGCGATGGGATTTTGGTGTATGGGGAAAAAATAATGTGCATAAACTTGTCCCCGGGTGAATATAGTTAAGTAGGTAAAGTGGGATAAGGAGTGATCTTTATGGAATTGCAATTTAATAAGACGACTTGTTCGTGTCTGGACAAACGAGTCAGGCAGGTGCAGGAGCAGGAGCAAACGCAGGAACTGAAGATCCCGGATGCAATGCCGGATATCGGTCGTGTGCTGGGAAGTTGGGGACAGGTTTTGGTCAGAGGAAAAGAATGGCGCACGGGAGAAATGAGTGTAAACGGCGGCGTGATGTGTTGGGTTCTTTATGAGCCCGAGGACGGATCGGAGAGCTGCACAATTGAAAGCTGGATTCCGTTTCAAATACGGTGGAATATCCCTGATACCCGTCGGGATGGGATCATCAGTGCATATCCGCTGCTGAAGGGGATGGACGCTCGGTGTATTTCAGCACGGAAGCTGATGCTGCGTAGCGTTGTCAGTGTGCTCGGAGAAGCGTTCGAGAGCGTCGATACAGAAGTGTTTGTGCCGGTCAGCGTACCGGAGGATGTGCAGCTGCTAAAACGCAGTTATCCCGTTGAGCTTCCCCTGGAAGGTGGGGAAAAGAGCTTCCAAATGGAGGATGCTATTAGTCCGCCGGACTTTAGTAAAATGGTCCGTTATGAACTGATCCCGCAGATCAACGAGCAAAAGGTGATGGCCTCCCGATTGATTATGCGAGGTGTAATGAAAATGCATATGCTGTATCTAGATCCCCAGGGTGAGATGGAAACGTGGAATACGGAGTTGCCGTTTGCACAGTTTACAGACCTTGACCACGAATATGGCAGCGGCGCGACAGCGTGGATCGTTCCGATTTTAAACGGCTCAGAGATTGAAAAACTGGAGAACGGCGATCTGTTGCTGAAATGTGCCGTAACTGCCCAATATGTGATCTATGACCGCAGAATGATCGATGTAGTAGAGGATGCTTACAGTACACAAAGGAACCTGCAAACCCAAGTGCAGGACCTGAAATTGCCGATTCGGTTAGATACAAATATGCGACTGATGGATTGCGCCAAAAAGATTCCGCCTGAGAGCGGGGGAATTGTGGATGTCGCGGTATTTTACGACTATCCCGTCATTCGACACATTGAAGAAGTTGCGCAGGCAGAATGGGAAATGCAGTACCAGCTGTTGTGCCGGGACGAAAATGGGAATATTCAAAATGTATCTCTAAAGGATGTTTGCCGCTGGGATATTCCATCGGATTTCGGAAATGAGCTATATATATATCCTTTGATTAGCGATGCAGCCGGTATTTCGCCAAACACAGACGGACTTAGCGTATCCGCTGGTGTCGGTACAGTGGTGACAGCATCCGGCACACAGGGAATTCCGATGGTAACCGCTTTGGAATTGGGCGACTGGAAGGAGAAAGATCCGACGCGGCCGTCCGTGATCCTTCGGAGAAATGATGAACAGAGCCTGTGGAATATCGCAAAGGAATGCGGGTCTACGGTTGAGGCGATTCTGAATGTTAATCAGCTTCAGCAAGAGCCTATGGCTGGGCAGATGCTCCTGATCCCTATTTCGTGAAAATAGTAACTGCCGTCCCGGGGGGAGAGCCGGGACGGCAGTGGAGGGCGTGTCGCATTTTTGGGGGTGCCCACCTGAACAAAGCATATCGAATATTGATAAACGAATTCAAGGGGAAACTGTCGAAACTTCATATATTTTTGACTTGTTATTTTTTTCTGCGGTGGTATAATACTATGTAGAAATTTATAACAGAAGGTGTATTTTATGAAGATTGACATTTATTCCGGTTTTTTGGGCGCAGGAAAAACTACGCTCATCAAGAAAATGATCAGCGAGGCATATAAAGGCGAAAAGTTGGTCTTGATTGAAAATGAGTTTGGCGAGATTGGCATTGACGGCGGTTTTTTGCAGGATGCCGGCATCAATATTACGGAGATGAACTCTGGTTGCATTTGCTGCAGCCTGGTGGGCGACTTTGGTAAGGCCTTGACGAAGGTCATCGATGCGTATCATCCCGACCGGATCGTCATTGAACCTTCAGGCGTTGGCAAGCTGTCCGATGTGATCGCCGCTGTGAATAAGGTCACCAGCGATGAAGTGACTTTGGGTTACACGGTTGCTGTTGTAGATGCTGGCAAAGTAAAGGTTTATATGAAGAACTTTGGTGAATTCTACAACAATCAGGTGGAAACTGCTTCTACGATCATTTTGTCCAGGACTGATGCGATCCCCCAGGCAAAGTTGGATACAGCGATTGCACTGCTTCGGGAGCATAACTCAACTGCTGCCTTGATTACCACACCTTGGGATCAGCTGACAGGCGAACAGCTTCGCAGCGCTATGGAGGGGGAAGCCTCCCTGGCGGCTGCAATGGCTGAATTGGAAGAAGCGCATCACCACCATCATCACAATGATGAGGAAGAACATCACTGCTGCGGTCACCATCACGACGACGAGCATCACCACGAGGAAGAAAATCACTGCTGCGGTCACCATCACGACGACGAGCATCACCACGAGGAAGAACATCACTGCTGCGGTCACCATCACGACCACGAGCATCACCATCATCACGACCACCATGCTGACGAGGTGTTTACATCCTGGGGCGTTGAAACTGCCAGAAGATTTACTCAGGAGCAGATCTCGAATGCCCTCGCTGAATTGGATTCCGGTAAGTACGGTATTATCCTGCGGGCTAAGGGCATTGTTGCCTGTGAAGACGGTCAGTGGATCCACTTTGACTATGTTCCCGGGGAACATAATGTTCGCAACGGTTGCTCTGCTGTAATTGGCAAGCTCTGCGTTATCGGCTCCAAGCTGGACGAGCAGGCGGTTTGCGCACTGTTTGGGGTGTAAGGTATGCAGCAGATTCCAGTTTATTCCTTCACCGGATTTCTAGATTCCGGTAAGACGAAATTTATCCAGGAGACGCTGGAAGATCCCCGCTTCAATGCTGGAGAGCGGACGCTTTTGCTGGTTGCGGAGGAAGGGGAGGAGGAATACGATTTTTCGGCCTATCCCAGTCAAAATGTTTTCCTGTCCGTGATCGACCAGCAGACGGTTACCACCAAGCAACTGCAGAATCTGGCAAAGGATTGCCGCGCACAGCGGGTGGTTCTGGAAACCAACGGAATGCAGCTTGTCGGTGATCTGTATATGCGCTTTCCTGAAAATTGGGTAGTTGCGCAGGAGGTTATGTTTGCCGATACTACCACGTTTATGGCCTACAATGCCAATATGCGCAATTTGGTGATGGACAAGCTTGTGGGTGCCCAAATGGTTGTGTTCAACCGTCTGGAGAATGGACAGGATACGATGCCTTTCCACAAGATCGCCCGAGCCGCCAACCGCCGTATTGATATTCTCTACGATTATACCGACGGGTCTACCGCCTTTGATGATGTGGAAGATCCACTGCCCTTCGATATTAACGCTCCGGTGATTGAAATAAAGGACGAGGATTATGCTCTTTGGTACCGGGATGTGACAGAAGAACCGCAGAAGTATAACGGAAAAACTGTGCGTTTTAAGGCACAGGTGGCAATGCTGCGTCGGTTCAAGGGGAATATGTTTGCACCTGGCCGGTTTGTGATGACCTGTTGTGCTGACGACATCCAGTTCTGTGGTGTTCCCTGTCACTACGAGAAGGCTCAGGAACTGGTTTCCCGTTCCTGGGTAACAGTAGAAGCAACTATCAAGGCAGAAAAGCACGGCCTTTATGCCGGTGAGTTGGGGCCTGTGCTGACTGCGGTCAGCGTAATGCCTGCTATGCCGGCGGCGGAGGATGTGGCTACATTTTGAATTTCAGCACGCAGTGTTATGCCGCGTGCTGTTATGATGTTGTGTTTTCAGGTTGCCCGCAGAAGCACATTTGGGGATCCGAATGTGGATGTCGATATTCCTATAGCATTTGGTGCGCTTGACACGAAGGAAGGCTATTTTTATATGTTGGTTTGCCCAACTGAATATACTGCCGATTATTTTGAATTTTATGGCAGCGTGGATCCAAACGTTCCTATGGAAACCATCGCAGAGCATTTTGCAAAGGCGATCGAATTCTATAGGCGCATTAAGTAATAATGGTATGGCAAACCCCGCCGCTTTTTGCGGCGGGGTTTTACTGCAAACAAATATTCGAAAATGTTGAAATGGGTATAGCTTTTTTGTTTACGCTGTGTTATAATAACTAAAAAGAGGGGAGGTGGCGCTGTGTATCAGCCACTTGCGGATATTCTGCGTCCGCAGACATTGGACGAGGTGTTCGGCCAGGAGCATATTTTGGGCGATGGCGCTGTGCTGCGCCGCTTGATCGATTCCGGAAATATTCCCAATATGATCTTTTACGGACCCAGCGGTACTGGCAAAACAACTGTTGCCAATATCATTGCCGAGCAAACAAACCGGACGTTGTATAAGCTGAATGCCACAACCGCGTCTACCTCGGATATCAAGGAGATCGTTGCTCAGCTTGATACCTTTATGGCGCCTAACGGTATTTTGCTGTACCTGGATGAGATCCAGTCCTTTAATAAAAAGCAGCAACAATCCCTGCTGGAGCATATTGAAAACGGAAAAATTACCTTGATTGCATCTACTACGGAAAATCCATATTTCTATGTTTTTAATGCGATCCTGAGCCGTTCCACTATCTTTGAGTTTAAGCAGATTTCCTCGTCTGCCGCATTGCAGGCAGTGAAGCGGGCTGTTGGCTTTCTGGAGAAACGCACCGCACTGGTGGTGCAGGCGGAAGACGGTGCGCTGGAATACATAGCCGGAGCCTGCGGCGGTGATATCCGCAAGGCCCTCAATGCAGTTGAGGTGCTTTTTAGCGCCGGTGTGCCGGATAACGGATTGTTACACCTGACACTTGCAGATGCCAAGGCGGTAACTCAGAAAAGTGCCTTGCGAGCGGACCGTGATGGAGACAATCATTATGATCTTTTGTCTGCGCTGCAAAAGTCTATCCGAGGGTCGGATCCGGACGCTGCTGTTCATTATCTTGCCCGACTTTTGGAAGAAGGGCAGATGCAGTCTGCCTGCCGCAGATTGATGGTCATTGCCGCGGAAGATGTGGGGCTTGCTTATCCGCAGATAATCCCAATCGTCAACGCCTGTGTGGATATGGCGCTGAAGCTTGGTATGCCTGAGGCCCGGATTCCTTTGGGCGATGCTGCAGTTCTGATGGCAACTTCGCCCAAATCCAATTCCGGCCATATCGCGCTGGATTCTGCCCTTGCTGATGTGCGAAATGGAAAGGGGAGAGGTTTTCCCCGTCATCTGCAGAATGTCCATGCGGATAGCCACACAATGGAGCGGGAACAGGGCTACCGGTATCCTCACGATTACCCTAATCACTGGGTCGATCAGCAGTATCTGCCGGATGATATTGCAAATGTTCAGTACTACAAATATGCCCAAAATAAATTGGAGCAGTCTGCAAAGCAATACTGGGATCTGATTAAAAAACAGTAATTGCCTTGCTGCCGGGATAGTATTCCCAACGGCAAAGATGTCCGCTTCTGATACGATATTCCAGCGGCTGCCTTGCCCGCTTTTGTATCAGCTTTTCCAGAATTGTCAACTTTACTTTATGCTTATCGTAGTGAATGGACCGAATGTACACACTCACTGCATCACCGGACGCAATGCCCGGCTGGTACTCGGCAAGACCTGAAAGGTTGGGCATTAACTCCACAAATATGCCATAGGGCATAACACTGCGAACTGTTCCCAATAAGGTCTCTCCTTGGCGGAACCGGGACGCGTTTTCCTCCCAAGTGCCAAGAAGTTCCCGTCCGGTCAGTTCAATTCTCCCGGTTTGCTCATCAATGCTTTGCACGGCTGCGAATATGTTTTGCCCTGCCAGGAATAAATCTGCTGTCCTTTCCAGTCGGGAAATACAGCAGCGCTCGATCCGCATCAATGCTGTTAATCCGCAGCCTATATCACAAAATACGCCAAAATCTGCTGGATTTTGCACAGTCGCGTCGATAATATCTCCGGCCCTCAAGCTGTGAAGACAGTAGGCGCGGGCTTCCTCCTGAGCAGTTCTGCGGGAAAGGATGGCGTTTTCATTGCGGTCAAATGCAAGCACTTGAAAGCTGACATTCTTTCCTACCCGGGATACAATGCCGTATTCGTGGATTTTGCCGTTTGCGTCTGGAAGCATTACTTCCTCTTTTGGTATGATTCCGCGGATTGTCCCCAGATCAATATGCAGATTGTGAAATTCATCGCATTTTACACAGGCAGCTTGAAAAATTTCCCCTGTGTTGATTGCTCGATGCAGCATTTCGGGTGTTGGAAGGGATGTATGATATCCTTCCGGTCGGTACGAGAACATAATCATTCCCCCTTTTTAGATCAGTTTACGGGCCGCATACGGCTCATATGACAGGAGATAGCTATGGATATTCGCCCGGGTGATATTTTAATTATGAAAAAGGAGCATCCCTGTGGAGAAAAATGCTGGGAGGTTTTGCGTATTGGGGCAGATTTTCGTTTGAAATGCCTTGGATGCGGTCATGAAGTGATGATACCCCGCTTCAAAGCGGAGAAGAATATCAAATCTGTTCGAAAAGAAAAATGAATCGACAATATTTAGCGGCAGTTGAGCAAATCAACTGCCGCTTTTTTGCGCAGTCATAATTTTTTCGTTGGAACAGGATGGGATAGGCGGGAATTTGCGTTCGCCAGGGACAAGAAAGCGACCATCTTTTTTCAGCGGAGGCATTATATTGTTCCCGTAAGGCGGTGATGAAATGACTGTTTACCTGGACCTTTTAATGCTTCTGAATTTTGGGGTCGATTTACTTTTACTGATCGCCAGCGGACACCTTGCGGGATACCGTATCGATTGGCGGCGGTATATTGTTGCGGCCGCATTTGGAGCAGTTTATGCAGGTGCTTGTGTTTTGCCCGGTCTTATTTTTTTGCAAGATGTTATTTGGCGCCTGATCAGCTTAATTTTGATGTCTGTTATTGCCTTTGGTTGGCGTTTCAGTACTGTTAGACGCGGCGTGTTGTTTTCTTTTTTAAGCTTCGCACTGGGCGGGGCCGCAATGGGGATCAACCGGAATGATTTTATTTCATTGCTTTTATGTTCCGGAGTAATCGTGTTTCTGTGTCTGTTTGGTTTTGGAGGCAGGGTGGAGAACAGAGAGTATTTACCTGTTGAACTGCAGCTGAATAATAAAAAAATCCGTATCATTGCGCTGTTGGACACGGGAAATACATTGAAAGATCCGCTAACCGGAGAGCAGGTGCTGGTAGTGGGCAGTGATATCGCGTGGGATATGCTGGGGTTGACGCAGCAGCAACTTGCAGATCCTATCGCCACTATGACCTGGTTGCCTTTTCCTGGCCTGCGGCTGATTCCGTACAGCTCTGTTGGAAGACCCTCCGGTATGCTGCTTGGCGTGTCTATGGATAGCGTGACGGTTGCGGGAAAACCGGCAGGGAAGGTGGTGGCATTTGCGCCGGATGTATTTCGGAATTCAGAAGGGTATCAAGGATTATCGGGAGGTATTCGTGAATGCTGAATTTAAAAGAGTTGTTGAGAAAAATCGGTATTTTGCCGGAAGAAACGATTTATTACATAGGTGGAAGCGATATTCTGCCGCCGCCTCTGAAAGGGCAGGATGAGGAAGATGCGTTGGAAGCGTTGGAGCAGGGAGATGATCAGGCAAAACAGCTTTTGATCGAACGAAATCTGCGATTGGTTGTTTACATTTCCCGCCGGTTTGAAAATACAGGAGTCAATCTGGAAGATCTGATTTCCATTGGTACGATCGGTTTGATCAAGGCGGTTAGCACATTCCGCCGAGATAGAAACATTAAATTGGCGACATATGCATCCCGCTGCATTGAAAACGAGATACTGATGCATATCCGTAAAATTGCGTGCCAAAAGGCAGAGGTTTCCCTGGATGAACCGATCAATATGGACTATGACGGTAATGAATTGCTGCTGTCGGACATTCTTGGCACGGACGAGGATATGGTGATGCGTCCGCTGGAGGATGATGTGGACCTTTGTGTTCTGCGGCAGGTATTATCAAACCTGTCTGACAGGGAACGGGAGATCATATCTATGCGTTATGGACTTGAGGGCAGACAGGAACTGACCCAAAAGGAGGTAGCGCAAAAACTGGGTATATCCCAATCCTACATTTCCAGACTGGAAAAGAAAATTATGATTCGAATGCGAAAGGAATTTATTCGTCACACTTCCTGCGCATAAAATACTTGCAATTTGGGAATTTCTCCTTTATAATCGATACAAAAGCATATCGATAACAAATCATATCGATATAATGGAGGAAATTTATGGAGAAGAAAGAAATATCAAAAGCCGTGCTGAAACGGCTGCCCGGTTATTTGGCTTACCTGAAGTCGTTGCCGGAGAATGACGTCAGATACATTTCTGCCACGACTCTTGCCAGCGCCCTGGGGATGGGCGAGGTTCAGGTGCGAAAGGATCTTGCAATGGTATCCAACGGCGGTCGCCCGAAGGTGGGCTATGTACGTCGCAGTCTGATCAATGATATTGAGCAGTTTCTGGGATATGACAACACAACCGATGCCGTTTTGATCGGCGCCGGTAAGCTGGGTCAGGCACTGTGCGGATACAGCGGCTTCAGCGCGTACGGATTAAATATTCTGGCAGCCTTCGATGCTAATCCTTCCGGTGCGTTTACCGGCGAGGGAAAACCCATCTATCCGATGGACCAGTTGTCTGCGTTTTGCAAGGCGAATAAGGTGCTGATGGGAATTATCACTGTGCCTGCTGCAACTGCCCAGGAGGTCTGTAATGCTTTGATCGAAAGTGGCATTAAGGCAATTTGGAACTTTGCACCGACTCACCTGGAGGTTCCGGAAAATATCCTGGTCCAACAGGAAAATATGGCAACATCTCTTGCTGTGCTTTCTATGCACCTGCAGGCCCACATCAAGGAGCAAAAGGAATAAAAAGAAGAGCGATTCAGTTTTGAATCGCTCTTTTGCTATGTTATTCATAAATTTCATCCGGTTCATCCGCGTATTGTGTCTCCTGGGAATGATCGATCGCGGGACAAAGGTCTCTGTAAAATGCGGCACGGGCAGCGGCGGCATATGCAGCCACAAAAACATTACCGACACCCAGTGTCAGCAATCCCAGAAGATGCCAGGGAACAAAGCTCATATCCAGGCAGAACAGTCTCCATTTGTGCCCCTTAAGCAGCTTTGCAGACTCTCTGACAGCCAGTTCCGGACGAAGATATGGCTCTTCCCAAAGGATGAACATTGTCATTGCATACCGATACTGGAGGAAGACTCCGATAAAAATCCCCAAAAAAGGAAGCATAGAGCGGCAAATCGTGACAAAAGCATAGATAATAAAATTGGCCAGCAAGGACGAGGTATACAAGCCCTTTCCGGAAATCAGATCCTTGACAGATGCTTTATTGCCGTCATACTGGTTCAATAGGAATATGCTGTGTCCTAAAGAAATGAAACCGCCCAGCATAATTGTGACAAACATAATGATCTCACTGAGCATAGGTGTAGCGCTTAGATCGAAATAGTCCTGGATGCTGGTGGTATCATTAGTAGTTGTAGTTTCCGAAGGCGTCGTTTCTGCAGATGCGGATTCTGTCGGTTCGCTTCCTTCTTTTGCCTCGTGATTATACTGCTGAATGGTTTTGTAGATGGAAACACCTGTGTTGGCGTAACTGTAAATGTCGTAAGCAGTGCCGCACAGAAGCAGAACGATCAGCATCACTATGGCAGATCTCAGCCAAGTGCCTTTCATATTCTCCCGTGCGATCCGACGATAATCCTTTGCGCGCATATTGCTTCCTCCAATGGTATAATTACCGTTATTATAGCAGAAAAGGAAAAGAATGCAAGATATCTGTCTGGCGCAAAATAAAACTTTACTGTTTGTTCAAAATGCGATAGAATGTAGATATTACATAGATAAACAGGTGCTACTATGACGCAGGAAATGGAACAACGATTTATCATTGCACGGCGCAGTTACATTGCCCGGCAGTTTTCTAACTTAAACGATATGCAGCAACAGGCCGTTCTAGCCACAGACGGCCCACTTCTGCTGCTTGCCGGCGCGGGCAGTGGAAAAACAACTGTGCTGATCCATCGTATCGCCAATTTGATGCGGTTTGGCAGAGCCAGTGATTCATTGGACATTCCCGATACTGTAACAGAGGAAGATGTAGCTTTTCTGGAGTCACTGGCAGAGCCTTTAACGGATTACGAGCGATCACGGGCAGACTATCTTTGCGCGCTGGAGCCTGCTCTGCCTTGGAGCATAATTGCCATTACTTTTACCAACAAGGCCGCAAACGAGTTGAAAGAGCGACTTAGCCTGATGCTTGGCCCCGAAGCGCAGGATGTTTGGGCAATGACATTCCATTCGGCCTGCTGCCGGATCTTACGGCGGGACATAGAACGGCTTGGCTATGCGCGGAGTTTTACGATCTATGATACTTCCGACTCCGAGCGGGTTATGAAAGATATTATCAAGGATATGGGCTTGGATGACAAAACCTTTCCTGCCCGTTATGTCCTGAATGCGATCAGCCGGGAAAAGGATCGAATGGTCTCGCCGGATGATCTGCTAGAATACGCTGAAAACAGCAGCGATCTGAAGCTTTTGCCTGTCGCCAAAGCGTATAAGCGTTATCAGACAAAATTAAAGGAAAATAATGCGCTGGATTTTGATGACATCATTCTATTGACGGTCAAACTCCTGCAGGAGAACGACGATATTCGAGCGTATTATCAGCGGAAATTTCGGTATGCTCTGGTGGACGAGTATCAGGATACCAACCATTTGCAGTATTTGTTGACTTCGCTGCTGGCCGGCGGATACGAAAATATTTGCGTGGTTGGTGACGATGATCAGAGCATTTATCGCTTCCGCGGTGCAACCATCGAGAATATATTGGACTTCGAAAAGCAGTATCGTGGCGCACGGGTCATCCGTTTGGAGCAGAACTACCGTTCAACACAGGCTATTTTGAATGCAGCCAATGCAGTGATTGCCCATAATATTGGCAGAAAAGGCAAGCGGTTGTGGACAGCAAACGGTGCCGGTAAACCCATTACCGTCTACGAGGCTTCTGATGAAGGCTCGGAGGCAAATTATGTTGCCGGTCAGATTATGACCCGTTCCAAGGGTAAAAATTTCAGAGATTACGCTATTTTGTACCGTACCAATGCGCAATCCAACGCATTGGAATATGCGATGAAGCGAAACGGCATCCCATACCGCGTTATTGGCGGCACCCGATTCTTTGACCGTGCAGAAGTTAAGGATATGTTGGCGTATCTTTGTGTTATTAACAATCGGGCAGATGATTTGCGCCTGCAGCGGATCATTAACAATCCTCCCAGGGGGCTGGGTGCCAAATCTGTTGATGTTGCCCAGCGTTTGGCTACAGCGGAGCATAAACCGCTTTATAGCATTGTTTCCGATCCCTATGCCTACGCGCCACTGGAAAAGCCTGCCGGAAAATTCCTGCAGTTTTCCGCTATCATTGAGGGATTGGACCAGCTTTTGGACGAGGGTATGAGCCTTCCGGATTTTTACGAGGAGGTTATGCTTCGCACAGGCTATGCGGATATGCTCAAGGCAAAGGATACGGAAGAAAGCCGTACGCGGTTGGAAAATATTCGGGAATTAAAGTCCAGTATTCACGCTTATGTGGAGAATGCGGATGTTCCCTCGCTGGCAGGTTTTTTGGAAGAAATTGCTCTGTATACGGATATCGAGGAATATAATGACTCCGATGATGCCATTGTAATGATGACGATGCATTCGTCCAAGGGCCTTGAATTTCCCAATGTATTCTTGGTTGGATTTGAGGATGGTTTGTTTCCCGGTATGCGAGCTATTGGTGATCGGGAGGAGATGGAGGAGGAGCGTCGACTCTGTTACGTTGCCATCACGCGCGCTAAACAAACCTTAACGATCAGTCACGCGCGGCAGAGAATGCTGTACGGAAAAACGTCTGCCGCGATGCCATCCCGGTTTCTACGGGAATTACCGGAAGAGGAGATCGTAAAGAAGGGCGGGTATACGCAGGCACGCTCCGTCGATTCCTTCGGAAACTATCGCAGCTTCCCGGATAGCAATCCTTACCGAAATGCACCCAGAGCGGTTGCGTTCCAGGATAAGCCTACAGTATTTTCCACCGCGCAGTCTGCCTGCCCGGATTTTTCCAAGGGCGATATGGTGCTGCACACTGCTTTTGGCAGGGGAATGGTGCTGTCAGTTCTGAAAATGGGCGGCGACGCATTGCTTGAGATTGCCTTTGACACAGTCGGTACCCGGAAATTGATGGCGAAGGCTGCGGCGCCCCATATGAAAAAACAGTGATTTTTGCATAATTCGGGTCATAGACTTTTTAGAGGTGATCCTATGAAAGTCCGGCTCGGAAAACTGTTTCGCTTACTGGCGGTGGTGCTGCTGATCGCAACCGCATTGTTCATTTGGTTCCGTGTCAAGTATCACGAAACCATCTGTGCTCTTTCCAAAACACAGGTGACAAATGCCACATCTGATTTGATCAACGATGCCATCGATCAACAGATCGAGGCGGGAAATATACAATCCGATCGGATCGTCTATTTTGAAAAGGACTTAAACGGTCGGATCACGGCATTAAAGACCAATATGAGCGAGGTCAACAGACTGAAAACAAAAATCCTGAACCTGATCAACGACGAGATCCTTGCGATGGACACCAACGATCTTGGGATCGCTCTGGGCAGCTTGTTTTTGCCGGAATTTCTCTCCGGCAGCGGTCCGCAGATTCCGGTTCAGATTCTGTCCATTCGCAATTCTGATGCCGCATTTAACAGTAGCTTTACGGAAGCGGGTATCAATCAAACACTGCACAAGCTAAGTATGGCTATCAGCGTGGATGTTTCTATTTTGGTACTGGGTCACGCCCAAAGCTTCACCGTTTCCAGTGAGGTCGTTGTTGCGGAGACCATCATCGTAGGGCAGGTGCCCGACACTTTCTTTCAAACAGGAGGATAATTATGGATGCACAAAAGAGAATCCAGGAATTAACGGCTTTACTTACGGAGGCGAATTATCGCTATTATGTGCTGGATGATCCGAAAATGCAGGATTTTGAGTATGATAGGCTGCTGCGGGAGCTGGAAGAACTGGAGAATGCACATCCTGAACTTGCGCTTCCTGATTCTCCTACCAATCGGGTCGGAGGTGAAGCACTAAGCAAATTCGAAAAATACGAGCATCCTGTTTCCCTTATGAGTCTGCAGGATGTGTTTTCCCCGGAAGAATTGTTAGATTTTTTGATAAAGACCAAAGAAACCTATCCCCAAACCGAGTTTTCTGTGGAGCCAAAGGTCGACGGCCTTTCTGTTGCGCTGGAGTATGTTGACGGGCTTTTTGTCCGCGGTGCCACCCGTGGCGACGGGTTGGTGGGTGAGGATGTGACGGAGAATCTGAAGACCATCCGTTCCATTCCTATGCGGCTTGAAAATGCGCCCGAACGTCTGATAGTCCGCGGGGAGGTCTATATGCCAAAATCCAGCTTTGAGGCACTGAATCAGCGTCAGGAGCTGGAGGGTAAGCCTTTGTTTGCCAACCCCAGAAATGCCGCTGCTGGCTCGCTGCGTCAGCTGGATCCGAAGATTGCTGCGAAGCGTGGGTTGGATATTCTGATTTTTAATGTCCAACTGGTGGACGGTGTGGATTTCACAAGTCACGAAGAATCCTTGGAATTCCTGCGCAAGATGCGGTTTAAGGTTGTTCCAAACCAGATCCTCAGCGATTGCAATACCATTGTGGATTATGTAATGTCCATAAATGAGAATCGGGAAAGCCTTTCCTGTGATATTGATGGTGCTGTAGTAAAAGTTAATGACTTAGCCCAGCGTGAGGAAATGGGAACAACAGCAAAATTCCCCAAATGGGCGGTTGCCTACAAATATCCGCCTGAAATCAAGCCCACAGTCGTGGAAGATATCGTTGTACAGGTGGGCAGAACAGGTGTTTTGACTCCCAAGGCGGTGGTAAAGGCAGTTCGCTTGGCTGGAACAACCGTTACAAATGCTACCCTGCATAACCAGGATTTTATTTCCCAACGGGATATTCGTATTGGCGATACGGTCTATATCCGAAAGGCCGGTGAGATCATTCCTGAGATTCTGGAGGTGGACTTTTCAAAACGTCCTGCAGACGCGTTGCCTTATATTCTTCCGTGTAAGTGCCCTGTGTGCGGCGCAAAGACGGAACGGGATCCGGAAGGTGCTTTTCTGCGTTGCACAGGCGCGGAATGTCCTGCTCAGCTGAGCCGGAATATTGCTCATTTTGTCAGCCGCGACGCAATGGATATTGAAGGGCTTGGAACATCCATTGTTGAGGCACTCATCGAAAAAGGGTATTTGAAATCGCCTGCGGACATTTATACTCTGACCTTGGACCAAATGAAATCTCTTTGGCAGAAGGGTGAGCTTGCAGCCACCAAACTGCTTGCTGCAGTTGAAGCCAGCAAGGAGCAGGATTTGAGTCGCTTGATTTATGCAATGGGCATCCGGCAGGTAGGCGCAAAGACCGGTAAGGTTCTGGCTTCCGCCTTTGGAACGCTGGACGCATTGATGGAAGCAACCGAGGAAGTACTGACGGAAGTGCCCGATGTGGGAGCAGTGACGGCGGCCAGCATCTTTGATTGGTTCCGCCAGCCTCAGTCGAAGCATATGATCGAAAAGCTCCGTAATGCCGGTGTGAATTTTGAAAGTAAACGGACTTTGACGGATGCGCGCTTTGCCGGAATGACCTTTGTACTGACCGGTGCTCTGACTAAGTTTACCCGGGATGAGGCGACGGAGAAAATTGAGTTGTTTGGTGGAAAAGCATCCGGATCCGTTTCAAGAAAGACCACTTATGTTGTAGTCGGTGAAAACGCCGGCTCCAAGGAACGCAAGGCAAGAGAATTAGGAATTCCGATCCTTTCTGAGGATGATTTTCTCCAAATGCTGCAATAACAAAAGAGAGGAAATACTATGTACGAAAAGAAGCTTGGTTTTGGTTTGATGCGCTTACCGCTGCTGGATCAGAATGACAAAGGCAGTTTGGATTTGGAAACTGTAAAAAAGATGGTGGACGCCTTCCTGGAACGTGGATTTACCTATTTTGACACGGCCTATATGTACTGCGACGGCAAGAGCGAATCTGCGGTCAAGGAAGTGCTGACAAAGCGTTATCCTCGCAGTAGCTTTTCCGTTACCTCCAAATTACCTTCCTATCCGTTGAAGGAATTGGCTGACCGTGATCGCATTTTTGATGAACAGCGGTTGAAGACAGGACTTGACTATTTTGATGTATATCTGCTTCATAATATCAGCGAAAAAACTGTGGATGCCTTCGAAAAATTTGATTGCTTTGCCTGGATCAAGGAAAAGAAAACTGGCGGACTTGCAAAGAAAATCGGTTTTTCCTTCCACGGCGGACCGCAATTGCTGGACAGAGTGTTACGCGAGCATCCGGAATTTGACTTTGTGCAGCTGCAGATCAACTATCTTGATTGGGAAAGTGAGAGCGTTCAGTCCCGGGCCTGCTATGAAGTTGCAGTAAAACATAACAAGAAAATTATTATTATGGAGCCGGTGAAGGGCGGTGCCCTTGCTAATGTACCGGACGCTGTTAAGACAATGTTTCAAGCCGCAGATCCCAGTATGAGCATTTCTTCCTGGGCTATCCGTTTTGCTGCGGGGCTTCCCAATGTAGCTATGGTTCTCAGCGGTATGAGCGATATGCAGCAAATTCTGGATAATACGGACTATATGATGGATTTTGTACCTTTGAACGAAAGCCAGAGTCAAATGGTCCACTTTGCCGCGGACATTATTCGTGGTAACATTCCGATTGCCTGCACCGGCTGTGCTTACTGTACGGTGAAATGCCCACGGAATATTGCCATTCCACAGTATTTTTCCCTTTATAACCAGCATAAGCAGGGCAAACAGATTCAGAAAGCATATCAAGATGTTGCCAGTGAGTACGGTGTTCCCGGCGATTGTGTTGGTTGTCGCCAATGTGAGGATATCTGTCCCCAAAATTTACCGATCCGCGAATTGCTTCAGCACATTCAGGGGGAGCTCTGAATTACATACAGTAAAAATCCCCCGGGTCACCGGGGGATTTTCGTTAAGATAGTTATTGATCAATCTTTATTCCGGATCTTCAGTTCACAGATATCCTGAAACGCTACAAGGGACAAAAGAGTAACACCCAGCGCCTGATAACCAAGACTGACTGAGAAGGTATTCTCCAGCTTCGCAAAGAACATAGTAACCCAGAGCATAGGCATCAGCATAACACTGGAGAGTGTAATGGGAAAAATCAGTATGTAGAGCCAAATCATCGCTTTGACCACCAAACTGATAACCAACAGGGGAATCCAGTTTTCCCAAAGACCGTTTGCCCAGCCTAAAGACTTCGGTGCAATAAAGGTTACCCAACGAACGAAGATCCAGAAGAATGCCCCGATCATTGTAGCACTGCCAATGGCGACCGTAACATTGATGACAGCATCGCCGAATGTTTCAGACTGTGTCGGGAGCTCGCTCAGAAAGCTGTAGTCCAGCAACAACGTAGCGATGGCTGTGATGATCAGTCTGACGATCGTGGACTCCTTCCCCCTCTCACTGCGCAATACGGCAGAACTGATAAAGCAAAGATTTGGCTTGTAAAGCCTTAAAAATTTCTTGTCACATTTTATCGCGTGTGATATAATCTGAAAGAACATAGGAAATTCGGAGTGTTTTGAACAATGACGGTAGTATTGGAACAGCTGTTAATACTGTATATCTTTCTTTTCCTCGGATGGCTATTCGGGAAAATAAAAAAGACCTTGCCGTTGCAAACGGGAATATTATCTTTTTTGTTGGTTAATTTGTTTTTGCCTACCAAGTTGTTTATAAGCTTTTCAAAAAACTTTACCGTTTCTTATTTCAAGGAACGCTATATGGCGATAATTATTTCCGTAGTACTTCTTTTGATACTGCATTTTGCTTCGAAATACGCATCAAAGTTGCTTACAAAAAAGAGCTACGAGCAAAAGGTATACCGATATACGCTTACCATCGCAAACTACGCAGGTATGGGCTACGCTCTTGCCGAAAGCTTGTTCGGTGAAGCGGGACTTGCGGATATGATACTTTTCTGTATACCCTTTGTCATATATACTTATACCTTCGGCTATGCTATGCTTACGGGAGAGGGAATCTCGGCAAAGAGAATATTTAACCCCATTACCATTGCGATAATACTCGGCATAGTATTCGGCCTTTTGGGGATCTCCGTTCCTGACACTGTCAACGGAATACTTAATATGTCTTCCGCCTGCGCTGCGCCCGTCAGTATGGTGCTTACGGGACTTACCTTGTCAATGTTTTCTTTTAAGGAGCTGATAGGAAATATAAAGCCGTATATAGTAGTGGCACTTCGCTTGGTAGTGTTTCCCGCAATTATATTCGGTGTCTGCAAGCTGTTCAGGCTTGATATAATCAATTCCGCGTTGCTAATGTCCTGTATGCCCAGCGGACTTAACACTATCGTTTTTCCCCGCCTTGTGGACGAGGATTGCAAGCCGGGTGCACGCCTTGTTTTGATTTCTCATATATTTTCGCTGACGACAATACCTTTGTGGTTATCTTTACTGATGTAAAGGAAAGCTTTTTGTTAAGCAAATTCTAATTCTTTGCGAATACAACAGCTTTTTCTGCGATGCAATGGAGCACGTTCCCACTGCCGCACTTTCTTTGGACTACGAAAATGTAAAATTCGGCAATCTTTACGTAGGCGGTTGCTCTATCCGCAAGCACCTTTCCACGCCGAAAACAACGTTCCCGCCTACGGTTAATATACAAACAACGGCGAGGGCTGGACGATAAGATCGGGCTGCAGCATACTTGAAGCTGTAAAGAACGAGGATTGGATCTCCATTCAGCACGGTACCGCCGACGGAAGCTGATATGCGGATACGGCGTATTACGAAAAGCTTCCCGCTTTGTACGCATATATCAAATCCATCGCTTCACCCAATACAAAAACTGCTTTTAATATGGCTTGAGTAGGGGATATGGACCACCACGAGGAAATTCCTTCCTATAACGGCGATCAGCTAAAAATGTACACGGATATAACCGAGGTAAGAGAGAGCCACGGTGTCTGCATTGATCTTGTTAATCTAAAGTAAAGTTGCCAGCAACTACACCATTTATTCGAATGTAGCACAAAAAATCCCGCCTTCAAACACACAGTTTGCAGGTGGGATTTTGTACATCACACAGTTCGTTTGCTCATTCATAAAAAATAGGTTTTTGTTAAAATCACATTTTCCCTCAAAATTTTCCATATGCACCCTCGACACGCCGTATTATTCGGTTAAAATAATGATTTTTTTATTGAGCGTTTGTTTTTAGAAAAAGCCCGTTTTACGCGGTAATTAAAGGCTTTTTCGGCTTTACCCAGTCGCCTAAGGAATCTCACGGAAAATCATTCTGAAAAAATTTTTAAAAATAAAAGCTGCGTTAAAACGCAGCTTTATGCTTAGAGGGAATAATCTTCTTTATTGTATTTTTCAAAGTCAGGGGCTTTGGGTTTTAGTGGCACTCGTTTCAAAGGGTCATAAGAAAATTTGCGGCATTTCTTATCTGAAGGCATAATACCTTTTTTAGGGCAAAGAGTTTTATCATTCTCAAACTTTGTGCCGTGTTTACAGTAACTACAGGATTTCTGGATTTTTTTACGAAACAGCATTGAAGTCCCCACCTTTCTTATGGAAATTATACACCAGATTTTGCGATAATGCTATACCTATTTTTCTTTTTTTGCTTCATAATCAGGCAAATCAGGACAATTACTGCAAACAGGACATAAAAAGTGGTGGGAATTGTCACTTGATCATATCCGCGGAACAGAATGTGCTGCAGAAAAACTGCCAAAGTCAAGCTAACCAGGCATTGGATGACCTTTCCCTTTATGTAGCTGGTTAGCCCAAGTCCGCCAATGACAGAACCAGTCTGCATCGTAACACATATGCCGCCGAAACCAAGCAAAACCGAACAGATGATAAACCGCAAACCTTCGCAGGTGATGATGGATAGGGAAGTGCAGCCCGCAGTCAACTCCAGCAATCCGCAGATTATCACCTGTGCAGCCGGATCCAGTAACCACAAAAACCATCGATCCAAGAATGCGAGAATCACCTGAAATACCAAGATCCACAGGCAGACCTTGGCAATATTCTTTCCGGCACATTCTACTGAACCAATAACGGTCGTTTTATTATGTGAGAGGTTTATCTGGTCAGTTTGAAAATCTCCCGGTAGGATCGCGGCTGTAACGATGCAGGAAAGGATATGGATTCCCCAAAGCAGCCAGGGAGCCGCTGAACAGGAAAAATGACTGGCCACAATTCCAAACAGGAAAGATGGACCGGCATTACTGCAAAAGCCAAGCATTCTGCGGGCGTTTTTGATTGAGATCTGTTTTCTTTGGTATGTTTCCGCTACAGACTGAGCACCGGTTGGATATCCTCCAACCAGACCGGTCACCAACAAGATACCCGTACCTTTGCTCATTCTGCAGATTTTTTCCACAGGTCTTAGAATTGCTGATGGAAGACCGGTCAAGGCGCTGGTCAGGATAGATGTTAAGATAAAAAAAGGGAATAAAGAGGGAATCACTGCATTGATACACAGAGCGAGCCCGGCCTGCATTCCGGAAATAGCTGTTTTTGTATCTAAAATCAGAAATAAAATTGCGATGGATGCGAAAATTCCGCTCCGCACCGTTTGTCTCATCGTCACCACCTCAAAAGAATCTATGCTTTGGAGAGCAAAAACATCACAGGGGAATCATATGCTTTTTGTAAGGAGGCGTATGATTGTGGGATTGAATGAAATTATGCATCGGTTGGCCATCACGGCGGAACTGTATGACGAGCCAATGCCGGGACTGCCTGTTATAGAGATACTGGATCATAAACGGGTATTGATCGAGAATCATTGCGGCGTAACGGAATATGAAAACGATATGATTCGCGTGCGGGTGAAATTTGGACAGATTTGCGTAGAAGGGACATCGCTGAAACTGGCTAGAATGAGTAAAGGGCAGCTTGTGATCTCTGGCTGCATTGATGCAGTGCGTCTTTTCAGGGGGTGCTGAATTGAATTCTTGGAACTTTTTGAGCGGAACAGTAACCGTTCAAATAACCAGTGCAGATACTGCCGGTACGATAAACCGCTGTTTTTCCGGAGGGATCATCCTGTATGATACCCAACAAATTGACGGGTTAACTGTGCAATGTGTCATTCACCGCGAGGATCTCAGCTTGCTGAAAGGCGTGACGGAAGCAAGAGGAGATTCCCTTAAGGTCATAAAAAGAAAAGGGCTGTATTGGACAATTGCTGCCTTACGTAAGCGGCCTGTTTTAGTAATCGGAATGGCTTTGATGATCGCATTGGCTTGTTTTCTTCCGACAAGGGTGCTGTTTATCCAAGTGTCCGGAAATGTATCTGTTCCGGACAGGAAGATTCTGGAAACTGCTACCAAATGTGGAATCTATTTTGGTGCCAGTCGTAGTGAAGTGCGCAGTGAACGGATGAAAAATGCGCTGTTGGAGGCAATGCCGGAGCTTCAGTGGGCTGGCGTCAATACATCTGGCTGTGTTGCTGTTATCACAGTTCGGGAGCGGGAGGCCGAGGAAAAACAGGAAACGAAAAAAACAGTTTCCAGCATTGTGGCTGTCCGCGATGGGATCATTGAGTCCTGCACTGTATCCAAGGGAACGGCTCACTGCAAGCCGGGGCAGGCAGTTACAAAGGGACAGCTGCTGATTTCCGGGTACACAGACTGCGGTATCACCATACGGGCGGAAACCGCGGAAGGGGAAATCTACGCCCAAACGGAGCGCAGCTTGGAGGTCCGTACACTAAATTCCTGCTGCAAACAATCTGATATTGTTGATTCAGAGACAAAATTCAGCCTGATCTTGGGAAAAAAACGTATAAATTTCTACAAAGGTAGTGGAATTTTGGATATCACTTGTGATAGAATATATGAGGAAAACTATATCACTTTGCCGGGTGGATTTGTACTCCCCGTTGCCTTTGTTACAGAACGGTGGACATACTATTGCTGCGAAGAAACGGTTTCGGATGCGGATTTTGATCTGTCTGATTTTGCTCAGAATTATCTGCTGGAACAAATGGTGGCTGGTCAGATCCTTTCCGCATTGGAGTCATCGGCAACCGGAACCGATGTACTCTCCCTTAAAGGCACTTATCAATGCAGAGAGATGATCGGCAAAGTGATCAAAGAGGAGATCATAAAACCAAATGGGAATGACTAACGAGAGAATTGTAAATGCGGAACGGTTGGAGGATATTATCGCCGTTTTTGGATCCTTTGACGAGAATATCAAGCGGATCGAAGAAGCACTGAATGTGACCATTGTCAACCGTGGTACAGAGTTGAAGATTTCAGGTGATGCCGAGGCAACGGACAAAGCGTCACGAACATTGGAAGGTCTTCTTTCCTTGGCCTCCAAAGGCGAAAATATCGACGAGCAACGGGTTCGCTATCTGATTACCCTTGTACAGGAGGGGAATGATGCGCTGGTGGCCAAGATGGCAAAGGACGTTGTCTGCATCACAGCCAAGGGTAAGCCCATCAAGGCAAAAACCGTGGGCCAGCAGGACTATATGAAGGCCATCCAAAGCAACACTATTACCATTGGCATTGGACCTGCTGGCACCGGTAAGACCTATCTTGCTGTGGCAGCAGCGGTGGCTGCGTTCCGGGAGCGTACCGTTAACCGGATCATTCTGACCCGCCCTGCGGTGGAAGCCGGTGAGCGATTGGGATTTTTGCCTGGGGATCTGCAGAACAAGGTAGATCCGTATCTGCGTCCGCTGTATGACGCACTCTATGATATGCTGGGTGCGGAAACCTTCCAAAAATATCAGGAACGAGGTTCTATTGAAGTAGCACCCTTAGCTTATATGAGAGGCCGCACACTGGATGACAGCTTCATTATCCTTGATGAAGCCCAGAACACTACCCGGGAACAGATGAAGATGTTCCTGACCCGACTTGGATTCGGATCCAAGATTGTGATTACCGGCGATGTGACCCAGATCGATCTGCCGGATGATAAGGTATCGGGTTTAAAGGATGCAGTTCGTGTATTAACGGATGTAAAAGATATTGCTATTTGTACTCTGACATCTGCAGACGTGGTTCGCCATGCGCTGGTACAGCAGATCATCAATGCCTACGAAAAGGCGGAAAAGAAGCGGGAATCAGCTACAGAAAACAAAAATTACCAAAGGAAGAGATAATATGGCAAGGTATAAGATCAATATTACATTTGATGTTTTTACTGTTAAGCAACCCTTCTTTACTTCCATCATCCGCAAATGTGTGGAAGCTACGCTGAATGCTGAAGGCGTTAGCGCCCCCTGCGAGATCAATGTGTTGGTTACGAATGACAAGGGCATCCGCGCTATCAACAAGGCCAGCCGGCAGATCGATATACCCACTGACGTTCTGAGTTTCCCTATGTTTCATTTGACAGCAGGGCAATACCCATCAGATTGGTCCGAATATTTGGATCCAGAGACGGAAATGTGTCCGCTTGGTGATATGTGTATCTCTTTAGAGCGGGCTGGTGCACAGTCTAAGGAATTCGGCCACAGTATCAAAAGGGAAGTTGGCTACTTAACCATCCATTCTATGCTTCATCTTTTAGGCTATGACCATTTAGACGAAGGCGAACAGAAAAAACAAATGCGTGCCAGAGAAGAGGCAATTGCCGCGGAAATTCCCGGTATGAGCAGAGATTAAGGAGATTTTACGAATGAATACAAAAACCGCTATGATCACTATCGCCGGACGTCCCAATGTAGGTAAGTCCACATTGACCAATTATCTCGTTGGCGAAAAAATCGCTATTGTTTCCAATAAGCCTCAGACCACCCGTAACCGGATCTGTGGCATCGTAACTAAGGGAGATACCCAGTTCGTGTTCGTGGATACTCCCGGCTACCACCGCGCCCGCACGAAGTTGGGCGATTATATGGTCAATGTTGCCAGAGATTCCATCGCAGATGTGGATGCCACGATCCTTGTGGTGGAACCCATCGCGTCCATTGGCCCACAGGAGGAGGGACTGCTAGAAAAGATCAAATCAAGCAAGTCTCCGGCGATCCTTGCTATCAATAAGATCGATACCGTTGAAAAGGATACACTTTTGGAAGTGATTGCAACATATTCAAAAGCAGCAGATTTTTCAGCGATCATTCCCATCTCAGCCAAAACCGGCGATGGCGTGGATTCATTGTTGACTGAGTGCGAGAAATATGCTGTGGATTCACCATTTCTCTTTGATGAAGATGCAACTACCGACCAGCCGGAGCGGCAGGTGATGGCGGAAATTATTCGGGAGAAGATCCTTTGGAATCTGGACCGTGAGATTCCTCACGGTACAGCTGTTGAGATCACCAAGTTCTCTGAGCGGGACAGCGGTATCATCGATATTGATGCTACAATTTACTGCGAAAAAGCCAGCCATAAGGGTATTATTATTGGCAAACAAGGTGCAATGTTGAAGAAAATTTCTTCTATGGCCCGTGCTGACTGTGAAAAGTTTATGGGGACCAAGGTATTCCTGACTACCTGGGTGAAGGTAAAGGAAAATTGGCGTGACAGTGATTTCCTTGTCCGCAATTTCGGCTATAGCGAATAATTTCCATGTCTATTCCTCAGCTTTCTGCAAAAGCTAGATGCGGAGGGATGACTGATGAAGGCAAATGACTACTGGAAATTGTTTATGGAGACCGGCGCGCCGGAAATATATCTGCTATATACAAAATCAATGAAATCGGAGGCAAGCTATGTATCTGACGACCCGGGGACTGGTATTGCGGGTCACGGACTACAATGACCGGGACGCACTTTTGACCCTGTTGACACCCAATAACGGAAAATTAACTGTCAAGGCCCGGGGGCTGCGCCGGAAGAACAGTCCGCTGACAGCACCTTGTCAGCTTCTGGCCTATGGCGAGTATACCTTGTTTGAATATAAAGGTAGCTATAGTATTAATGAGGCGGCATCAGTGGAACTGTTTCGCGGTTTGCGGCGAGATCTGACAAAACTGTCGCTAGGCACGTATTTTGCCCAGGTAGCTGAGCTGATCTGTCAGGAAGACCTGCCAAATCCGGAGATTTTGAGTTTGGTTCTCAACTGCCTTTATGCACTTTCCCAGTTGCAACTGCCGGAAAATCAGGTAAAAGCGGCATTTGAACTGCGGATTGCCTGCCTGGCTGGTTACCAGCCGGATCTTACCGGTTGTCGTATCTGCGGCAATCAGGAACCGGGATTGTTTGATATCTCGGACGGTATGCTGGAATGTGGCATTTGTCGTCAGGGCGACGGAATCCGGATGCCCTTGAATGCCGGAATTTTGGAGGCTATGCGGTACATTTGCTTGTGTGACCCCAAGAAGCTGTTTTCTTTTCAGATGAGTCTTGAAAATATGGACAAGGTGGCAAGCATTTCGGAGGCTTACCTATGTGCTCAGTTAGAAAGAGGCTTTTCAACACTGGATTTTTACAAATCCCTACTTATTTAGGAGTTTACTATGTCTGAATTATACGAAAAATCCCTTCTGAAGTTGGAACTGGACCTGGTTCTTGGGTTGCTGGCAGAATGTGCGGGCAGCCAGGAGGGAAAAGATGCCTGCTTGAGGTTGCGCCCTGTGTCCGATCTGGAGGATGTACAGGAGATGCTGGATCAGACCACAGCCGCATCGGATCTATGCACAAGAAAGGGCAATCCCTCCTTTTCCGGCGTGATAGATGTGTCCGCTTCCCTGGAACGGGCAGATCGGGGCGGTTGCCTGCAGCCTGCAGAGCTTTTGCGGATTGCTGGTGTTCTGCGCTGTGCGCGAACCATAAAAGGCTATGTATCGGAAGATGACAAGGCAACGGTTTTGGATGCCCTTTTTGCGGCGCTGACACCCAACAAGTACCTGGAAGATAAGATCTTTGGCGCAATTTTGTCCGAAGAGGAGATCGCTGACAATGCCAGCCCAGCTCTTGCGGATATACGGCGGCATATGCGGATTCAGTCTGCTAAGATCAAGGACAGCCTGCAAAAAATGATCTCATCTCCGGCTTACAGCAAGTACCTGCGGGACCCTATCATCACCATTCGTGACGGTCGGTATGTGGTACCGGTTAAGAGTGAGCACCGGGCAGATGTTCCTGGACTCGTTCACGACGTTTCTTCCTCCGGTTCCACCTATTTTGTAGAGCCTATGTCTGCGGTCAATGCCAACAACGCCCTTCGCGAATTGGAGCTGAAAGAGAAGAAGGAAATTGAGCGGATCCTTGCAGAACTTTCTTCCGAGACGGCGGGATACCGTGAGGCTATAACACTGAATGTTAAGATGTTGACACAGCTGGACGTTATCTTTGCAAAGGCAAAGTTGGCATACCGGATGCGAGCTTGGCCGCCAATTATGAATGATCAGGGCATTGTGGAGCTGCGCAATGCCCGACATCCTTTGATCGATCCTAAAATTGTGGTGCCTATTTCTTTGCATCTTGGCAGAGATTTTGACACAATGATCATTACCGGTCCGAACACCGGCGGTAAAACAGTTACCCTTAAAACCGTTGGTCTTCTGACATTGATGGCGGAGTGCGGTTTGCACATTCCCGCCGGTGATGGAAGCAGGTTGTCCACCTTTGATGCGATTTTGGCGGATATTGGTGATGAGCAGAGTATTGCCCAAAGCCTGTCTACCTTCTCCAGCCATATGCGTACAATTGTGGATGTTGTTGCGGAATGTGACGACCGCACATTGGTGCTGTTTGATGAATTGGGTGCGGGTACTGATCCGGCTGAAGGTGCCGCACTTGCCGTGGCACTGATTGAATTTTGCCGAAAAATGGGCAGTCGCGTTGCGGCAACTACTCATTATGCTGAGTTAAAATTGTATGCAATGCGTACTGCTGGCGTAATCAATGCGTCCTGTGAATTTGACGTTGAGACCCTGCAGCCTACCTACAAGCTGCTGATCGGAATACCCGGTAAATCCAATGCCTTTGCCATTTCCCGGCGGCTCGGCCTTTCTGAAGACATTCTGAAGGAAGCTGCAGATCTGGTAGGGAAGAGCGATAAAGACTTTGAAGATGTACTTTCTCAGCTGGAGCAGCAGCGTCAGCAGATGGAGTCTGCCCGTGTTGAGGCTGAACGCCTGCGTCAGGAGACGGAGAATATCAAACGGCAGAGTGAGCAGTACAGTGCACAGCTACAAAAGGAGAAGGATAAGGCACTGGAATCTGCCAGAAGGGAAGCACAGCGGATCATTGACGATGCCCGCAGTACCGCAAATGCGGCTGCGGAGGAATTGAAAGCTCTTCGCAAGCAATTAACAGATACTGCCGATACCACCGGCATCAATCAGCGACAGGCTGAGTTGCGCAGAAGCCTCAACGAGGCTGAAAATAAGCTTCGTGCCGGTCAGAAGGAAGAAAAGCGGCCTGAGCCGAAGCGGCCTGTGATGATCGGAGACACTGTGGAACTTCTGAAGTTGGGCACTAAGGCAAGCGTGATTGCAATCAACAAAGACGGCACATATCAGCTTCAGGCCGGTATCCTGAAATTGAGTGCCAAGTCGGATGAGATATACCTTTTGGAAAACGAGAATCTCTACAAAAACAAGGGCCGCCCTGCCCATTCCGGCAGAGAAATGAAAGTTTCCGCCATTTCCAGCGAAGTGGACCTGCGGGGAATGGATTCTGTGGAAGCAGTCTGTGCCTTGCAGCTTTACCTGGATAATGCGATGCGCTCCCGGGTCTCGCCAGTGCGTATTATTCACGGCAAAGGCACTGGAACGCTGCGGTCGGCTGTTCACCAGGAGCTTAGAAAAAACAAATTTGTGAAATCTTTCCGGTTGGGTGTTTATGGAGAAGGTGAAGATGGTGTAACCATCGCCGAATTCAAGTGAGTTTTTTGGGAAAAATTCCAATTTTACCAAAAAACAAGGAATTTACTGCAAATGCAGTTGACTTTCCTGCATTATTTGTTATGATAAATGCAGGATCTTATACAGCCACTGTGGGATCCACAAGGAGTGAATACTATGTTCAGTAAGGAAATTGTCGTAAAATGCGAATCCGGTTTGCATAATAGACAGGCTACATACTTCGTGCAGAAGGCTAACGAATTTGAATGCAGCATCAGCCTGGAATGTCAGAATCGGAAAATGAACGCAAAAAGTCTGCTGGGAATTATGTCTCTTGGCATCATCACCGGCACAACCGTAACTCTGTCTGCAATCGGTTTCGATGCCGAGGCGGCGGTTAGCGCACTGGAAGCACTGCTTCTGCGTGATGTTGCCTGATAAAACTTTTGTGTTTGAACGCCTCGATGCCAAACCAGCATTGAGGCGTTTCTTTTGGAGAAATTATGACATTTGATCAGTTGAAAGATAAGGCATTGAGCCTACCATATGCTCCCGGCGTTTACATTATGCGAGACAAAAACGATACTGTGATTTATGTCGGCAAAGCAAAGAAACTGAAAAACCGTGTCTGTCAGTACTTTCAGGATGCTGCATCTCATACGCCTAAGACTCGGCTTATGGTCAGTCATATTGACCGCTTTGATGTGATTATTGCCGGTTCTGAATTTGAGGCGCTGGTACTGGAATGCTCTTTAATTAAGCGACATTTGCCAAAGTACAATATTCTTTTGAAGGACGATAAGGGTTATCCTTATCTTCGCCTGGACCAGAATGAAGCATATCCAAGGATCACTCTGGTCAGCAAGATCACAGACGATGGAGCAGAATATTTTGGTCCCTACGGCAGCCGCGGCGTGACGAATGCATTGCTGGAAGCCATTATGAAAACCTTGAAATTACCGGATTGTACCCGTGTGTTTCCCCGGGATATAGGAAAAGCTCGTCCTTGTCTGAATTACCATATGGATCAATGCTCCGGTTGGTGTCAAGGCCAGCTAACAAAGGAGTACTACCGATCGGTTGTGGAACAGGCACGGCAGCTTTTGCTTGGAAATTTCAAAGCAGTCGCGGATACGATCCGCAGGGAAATGGTTTCCTGTGCCGATCAATTGGAATTCGAGCGGGCGGCGATGCTGCGCGACCGATTGAATGCTGTTGAGAATTTGGGAAAGAAGCAGCTGGTTACAGCCGGCACTTTAGCAGATACAGATGTGGTAGGTTATGGTCAGACGGAGACCAAAGCCTGTTTCGCCGTGCTCCATTTTTCCGGCGGCAATCTGCTGGATAAGGATTATGAGGTATTTTCAGTGCCGGATGACTCCAAAGATGCTGTATCAAGCTTGATGAAGCAGTACTATTTAAGCCGGGGTCACGCACCGAAACGGGTTCTTCTGCCCTTTGAACTGGACGATGCGGACCTGTTTTCCCAATTGATGGAGCAGCAGTACGGTAAGAAGACAAAGCTGCACTGTCCACAGCGTGGTGATAACGTCCGTTTGGTAGAACTCGCAAACAAAAACGCTCTGGAAGAGGCTCAGCGCTTGACTGATAAGGACGAAAGACTGTCAGCAACACTGCACCTCCTGGGAAAGATGCTTTCCATTGATCCACCAAAAAGAATTGAATCCTTCGACATCTCTAATATTTCCGGAACGGATATCGTGGCCAGTATGGTGGTATTTTGTGACGGCAAACCAAAGCGGTCGGAGTATAAGAAATTCAAAATCGAGGGTCTGGATAATCAGGATGATTATGCGTCAATGCATCAGGTTGTATTCCGGCGTTTTCAGCATTATCTCGATGGAGATAAAGGTTTTGATGAAAGGCCGGATCTTCTATTGATCGATGGTGGCATCACCCACGCCAGCACGGCCCTCAACGTCCTGCAGGGTATGGAACTGGATATTCCGGTATTCGGTATGGTCAAGGATGACCGTCACCGTACTCGTGCGCTGGTGACGTCAGATGGGGAAGAAATTGGCATTGACGGCAATCAAACCATATTTTCCTTTATTGGCAACATTCAGGAGGAAACCCATCGTTTTGCCATTACCTTTCATCGAAAGTTACGAAGTAAACGGTTGCGATATTCTCAGCTGGACAGCATTGCTGGTATTGGACCGAAGCGAAAGCAGGAACTGCTGAAGACATTTAAGTCGATCACAGCAATCGGAAATGCTTCTATTGAAGAATTGGAGCGGGTTCTTCCAAAAGATGCAGCCTCCGCTGTTTACCATCATTTTAACGATAAGGAGAAATAGCAGATGCGTGTGATTACCGGAAAGGCCAGAGGTGTTGCACTAAAAACACCTGATGGCCTGAAAACGCGTCCTACTACCGACCGGGTGAAAGAGGCGATGTTCAGCATCATTCATTTTGATCTGCCTGGAGCCCGTGTGCTTGATCTGTTTGGTGGAACGGGTCAGCTTGGCATTGAAGCTCTGAGCCGTGGCGCAAGCGGCGCGGTATTTGTGGATTCTGCAGAGGATGCCTGTAAGTTGATTCGTGAGAATTTGACAAGAACCAAAATGGAAAAATATGGTAAGGTGGTTCGGGCTGATTACCTACAGTACCTCGAACGGTGCAAAGAAACCTTTGACATTGTTCTGTTGGATCCGCCATATGCAGAAGTTTTTTTAGAAAATGCATTAAAAAAGATAACGGAAATTGACATTTTGCAAACTGGTGGTATAATAGTTGCGGAACGCCCTGTCGGAAAGGAACTTCCATGGGATTTTGAGGGGTTTACCCGCTCAAAAGACTACAAATACGGGAAAACCTTGCTGACACTTTACCGTAGGGACTGAGCAGGGAAGTGGTACTATGAAAATTGCCATTTATCCGGGTAGTTTTGACCCGGTCACCAGCGGACATTTGAATATCATCCGCCGAGCATCCAAAATATTCGATAAATTGATCGTTTGCGTTATGGTCAACGCTGGCAAAAATCCAATGTTTACCTTTGAGGAGCGCGTCGAATTGATCCGCAAAGCAACGGAAGGGATCGAGAATGTTGAGGTAGACCATTCTGATATTTTGCTTGCCGAATATGCCAGAAGCAAAAACTGTAATGTGATCGTGAAAGGCTTGCGTGCAGGATCAGATTTTGAAAATGAATTTCAGATGGCCATCATCAATCGCAAGATCTATCCGGATCTTGACACAATGTTCTTAACCGCAGAACCGCAATTTATGTATATGAGCTCCAGTATGGTAAAGGAGCTTGCGGCATACCGTGTGGATCTGTCTGATGTTGTGCCGGAGCAGATCATCCCTTATGTTGAAAATAAAATTGGAACGAAACACCAAGGAGGAAATAGAAAATGAATCAGCAACACGTAGAAGATATCATCACCGCCCTTTATGACCTTGTACAGGATGCCAGAGCCCTGCCTTTGGGTGCCGATAAGTGCATTTTAGAACGGGACAAGGTCCTGGATATGCTGGATGAGATCATTGCTGCGCTGCCTGCAGAAATTAAACAATCCCGCACGATTGTGGAATCTCGTAATGAACTGATCGGACAGGCTCGCCGCGAGGCAGAGGGTATTGTCCGTCAGGCTCAGGTCAAGGCTAAGGAATTGGTTGCCGAAGAGACTATTTATCAGGAAGCAAAGCGTCAGTGTCAGGAAATGTACAACCGGACTCAGGAGCGGATGGCGGAGCTGCGTAAGGTAAGCAATGAGTATATGGATGATGCACTGCGCCGTACAGAAGAAGCCATTGCTCAGTCTTTGGGTGAGGTGCGTGATACCCGAGCAAAGTTCCGTTCCCTGACTGAGACCCAGGAGAACCGTTCTGCAAATGCAGAGGAGAACATTTGATTATTGGATAGACAAAACAGCTCAAATGAATATTTGGGCTGTTTTTTCGTTATAAGGAGGAAATGTTATGAATTATATGGAGCGTTATGAGTTTTGGTGCAATGCCGATTTACCCGCAGATGTGAAGAGCGAGCTGGCAAGCATCCGAAATAACAGTGAAGAATTGATGGGCCGTTTTGGCGGTGATCTTCAGTTCGGCACTGCCGGTATGCGCGGCATTATGGGTGCCGGCAGCAACCGTTTGAACCGATACACTGTCCGTCGTGCAGCCCAGGGTATGGCTGCATGGCTTTCTGGTACAGATCTGCCCAAGATTGCCGCTATTGCTTATGATTCACGCCATAATTCTCAGCTTTATGCTGAGGTTTGTGCTGTTGCATTTGCTGAAGCAGGTATTCACACCTATCTTTATGACCGCATGGCCCCGACGCCGATGCTCTCCTTTGCTGTCAGACAGCTTGGTTGCGGCTGCGGTATTGTGATTTCTGCAAGCCATAATGCTGGCGCTTATAACGGTGTTAAGTGCTACGGACCTGATGGATGCCAGATGACTGATGAGCCTGCCGCTGTCGTTACAGAAAAGATCTCTAGGATTCCCTATTTTATCCCGGAAGAAAAATCTTTTGAAGCTTTTATGGCAGAAGGTAAGATATCTTACATCAATCAGGATCTTTGGGATCGATACTACGATGTGATTATGTCAGAGGCGATCGCACCTGATATGGTCCGCAATGCCGGCTTAAATGTGGTTTACACGCCCCTTTGTGGCACGGGCAATGAGCCTGTTCGTGAGATTATGAGCAGACTGAATGTGAATGTGTCTGTGGTTTCCTGCCAGGAAAAGCCTGATGGCGATTTTAAGACCTGCGAATATCCCAATCCTGAAACAGATGCTGCTCTGAATGAAAGTTACAAGGTGGCAAGAACGGTTCCCTGCGATGTGATTCTTGGAACTGACCCGGACGCTGACCGTGTTGCTATTGCGGTTCCGGACGGTGACAGTTTCAAGAAACTAACTGGTAATGAACTGGGCTGCCTGGTGATGGATTATATTCTGAAGGCTCGATCCACCCGCAAGGATCTTCCGGAAGGGGCAGAGGTTATGCGCAGCATCGTTTCCACTCCGTTGGCTGACCGGATTGCAGAGAAATACGGCGTTAAAATGAAGACCTGTTTGACTGGCTTTAAGTACATTGGCGGCGAGATTCTGGAGCTGGAGCAAAAGGGAGAAGAGGAAAAGTTTGTATTCGGCTTTGAAGAGAGCTGCGGTTATCTGAAGGGTACATATGCCCGGGATAAGGATGCAGTAGTTGCCTCTATGCTGATCTGTGAATTGGCTGCCTCTCTGAAGAAAGAAGGCAAAACCATTTTGGATGCCCTGCGTGCAATGTATGAAACTTATGGTTATTATCTTGCGTATGTGCAGAACATTGAACTGACCGGTGCAGATGCTATGGAAAAGGCAGCCAAAATGATGGCTGATCTTAGAAAGGATGTTCCGGATAGCATTGGCGGTGCTCCTGTTACCGGCGTGAATGACTACAAGATCAGTGTTGCCAAGGATCTGGTAACCGGAGATGAATGCTTGATCCATCTGCCTAAGTCTAATGTGCTTGAGTTCCTGCTGGGGGATAAGGGTAGTGTAATCGCTCGTCCTTCCGGCACAGAACCCAAGGTTAAGTTCTACTATACTGCCGTCGGTGAAACCAAAGAAGACGCACAGAAACTTCTTGACGCCTGTGTTGCGCAGATGTCCAAGTAAACGATTATCATTCAGAACCGGAGTCAAAACTCCGGTTCTTTTTTTGCCGCGTAACGAATAGTTTATAACGAAAGGGGAGGGGGACATGAAGTCTGTCAATATATCTAAGGCAGTAAAAGCTGCCACACCGATGGGCGTTGGAATTGGCGTTATGGTCGCGCTGTTGCTTTCGCTTGGAGGTTGTGCCGTTGTGGCGTATCTGATCAGCAACGGTTATATAAGTCAATCTGCAATGAAAATCTGCGCAGCAATCATATTAATGCTTTCAGCCTTCATTGGAGCGTTAATCGCATATGGGAGAGTGAAAAAGCAAAGATTACAAATCTCTGTTATTACGGCAGCTGTTTACTATCTGTGTCTGCTCGCGATTACAGCCCTGTTTTTTGGTGGCCAGTTCGCAGGTGCAGGAACGGGAGCGATTGTGGTTATCCTTGGTTGCTGTGCAGCGGCTCTCTTGGGAATTTCTCCGGGTAAAAAGAGAAAATTCCAGTTCAGAAAAAGGGGTTATCGTTAAGTTGTACAAAATAGATATGGTAGGTAAGTGCAATTTACCCGCCATATCTATTTTGCAGGATTCCTTGCAAAAGCTATATTTTGTGCCAACATATGTCTGTGTGCCCAACATCTTGGTAAATAATGCAAAATGGTAAAATAATTTCTTGGCCTGGTTTGAATAGTTTACATAATGGCGTTGACATAAAAATCGGCATAATTTACAAAAATCATAAAAACAGACAAATTTGCTTGAAATTCAGTTGTTTTTGGAGTATAGTATTCACGCATAGTGTTTTTTGTGCACATTTGTACCTTGCCTGCTTGTGCGTGTTTCTGCTTCTTACAATTGCAGATTTATGCACAGGAGGTTTTGGCTTGTGAAGTGCACTGTCCGAGAGTACTTTGCGTCGCATATTTCCAGCAAGGAAGTGTTTTGCTTCGTTTGTTTTTGGCTGATCGGAACACTCGTTGGCACTCTATTTGCCCTGAATGCAGAAGATACATATTTTTCAATGCTATTCGATGCATCATATCATCGAGCTTCTATGGCCAGCCTCTTTCTTCGTTTATTCTTGCCGTTTTTGCTGGTTGCATTTGCAGCTAAGATGGGAACAAATGTGCTGATCTATTTCCTTGGCGCGTGGAAGGAATTCCTTTTTATCTCGGCAACCGTTTCTCTGTCCGGGGCTTTTGGATCTGCTGATTGGCTGGTGCGTTGGCTGCTCCAGTTTTCGGATATACTGACGCTGCCGTTTTTTCTTTGGTTTTCCCTTCGTTGTCTCCGCTTTGGCGGGAATAGAAAGTGGGATATTGCGGCTCTGGTGCTTTGGTGTGTTTGCGTTGGTTCTCTTGATTATTATGTGATTTCCCCGTTTTTAGCGGGTTTGATTGGAAATTAGGAAGGTTTGTTTGCTTCATGTTGGACTTGATTGGCGCTTATGAGAATTACCTGACCAAGGTAAAAAAAGCCTCTGCCAATACCATTGCCTCCTATATGCGTGACATTCGGCAGTTTTCTGAATGGCTGGAAGGCAATGTGGTGGATGCCACACAAATGAATATCAGCGACTATCTGTCCCATCTGGAGCAGGAAGGCCGCTCCGGCGCAACGGTATCTCGCAGCCTTGCCAGTTTGAAGAATTTCTATTCTTATGTCGTTTCTTCCGGATTTTTGGAGGCAACGCCAGTAACCGATATCCGTGTGGATCGTGGCGAAAAGAAAATGCCCCAGATTCTTACCGGTCGGGAGATTGAACTGCTGCTTTCCCAGCCTGCGCCGGTAGATGCCAAAGGCATCCGGGATAAGGCAATGCTGGAAGTGATGTATGCTACCGGCATCCGGGTTACTGAGCTCATTGACCTGGATGTGACCGATGTAAACTTGGAACTGGGCGTTATCAAGTGCTCCGGTGCAAAAAAGACCCGCTCCATTCCCTTGTATCCTGCTGCCTTGAAGGCTCTGCGCATTTACTTACGGGATATTCGCAAGGGTATGCTGGCAGATCCCAGGGAAGTGGCTCTGTTTGTCAATGTCAGCGGCGTCCGTATGAGCCGCCAGGGCTTCTGGAAGATCCTCAAGCACTATCAGGCAACCGCGGGCATTGAGAAGGAGATCACGCCCCATACGCTGCGTCACAGCTTTGCAGTACATCTTCTGGAAAACGGCGCTGACATTGGCTCTGTGCAGGAGCTGATGGGTCACAGCGATATTTCCTCCACACAGCTTTACACACATATGCTGAATCAAAAGCTGAAATCTGTTTACGAAAAATGTCATCCTAAAGCTTAAAAGCTCTGCCGAAACTTCGGCAGAGCTTTTCTTTTATGATACGATGTCGTTGTATAGATTCTCGTCCGATCCCCAGCGGTAGATCGCCAGTTCATCAAGACTGATGAGGAAGGTTTCCTCGTGGGCGGAACATCGACCCGCCATCAGATCCTCATAGTAGTCACGGATGTACTTATAACCTAAATCTCTGAATTCAGAGCAAACAAACAATCTTCCGGGATTCTCTGCATCATAATAGTAATAACCGATATACTCATTCGTTAAATAACCAATGCTGTTAAAGCTTCGGAACAACTCTTTTGTCTTCTCCGTTTCGTTGGATCTTGTGATCTCTACAAAACTCCTATTATCATCTCCACCGTAATATGTAAATACACGCCCCATTGGTTCCTCATGTTTCGAAATATAATAGTCGATCGCTTCATTCCGTTTGTAATGATTGGAATAGTCATATTTTATCGTATATACGTTTTCAATTTCATTTTGATCCAGCACTGGGTCAACTTGGTGCCCATAGATTACAAACAGGTCATTATCAAATATAAGCTGATCATTATACAAGAGTAGTCGACCATCTGAGACGGGCATCCATCCATATGTATGCGATCTTCTTACAATCATCTGCCCATCGACAACTTTATAGGAATAATCATAACCTTGTGATCTTTCCTCAATCACATAGCTCTTCATATTTGCATAGTCAAAGACGAATATCTCATAACTAACGATACCGGAACCCTTACTATATTGAATTACCAACTCCCGCAAACCGTCATTGTTTAAATCTGTAAGACAGAGCCTCATAATCGGAGCATAGGTCAGTAGTTCTATACGATTTCCATCTTCTTCAATAGCAAGCTTATGGTAGTAATAGCCGTGGAACACTGCGCCCGGGAACTCATCGGTAGTAAAAGTGAACGTATCCTGATCGATTCTGTTAAATGTAACACCCTTCACATCTATGCCGGTTGGATAATCCGGCAGGGTGGGCTCCTGTGTCGTTGGCGGCAACGTAGTTGGTGGAACTGTTGTTTCCACAGGTGTCGACGTTGTTGGCGTAGCTGTGCTTGGTTGGGTTTCTGAAGACGGAACGTTATTTGTACATGCCGTTATAGAAAGAAGCATCCATACAACGAGCAACGATGCAATTATCTTCTTTATTCTCATTCTTTTTTGCTCCTTTTTGCGTTTCAGTTAATTATAGTCAACCTGCGGTTAATCCTGGTTCTTATTTTCCAAATATTTCGCATATTCTTCGTATTCATAGAAATCAATCGAATAGAATTCCTTACCACTTATTAAAAGGCCGCCGTTTTCTTGTTCTGAAACAACGTCATAATCCACGTCTCCGTAGACAAAGCTTACGGATACGTCTATTTTCCCAACATAATAATAATCAAAGGGCAACGCTTCAATTTTAATATAATCCAAATTGGCATATTCATCTATGGAAGTGCAACCCACTTTCTCATAATCGCAGAAAAATATAATTTCGTAATCTACACCTGTTCGTGAACCATAACAATCAGGATGCAACTGTGTCATTGTATCAAACCAGATTAAAAGTCGCTGCTGGTTGAACACGGATGGGTCATCACTGATGGTGATTTTGATTCTTCCGGGTTCTTCCTCAATCGTATCAGTAAAGAACAAGCCAGCGTAAATAGCACCAGCATATGTGTACTTGTTCTTTGAAATATAGATAACATCTTCCGATTCCATCAGCATTGTTACTTCATCCATAACGAAACAAAGCGATTCAAAAGTGATGGGGATATGTGGATCAACGGGTTCTGTGGTAGTGGGCGGAACGGTGGTTTCCGGCGGAACAGTCATCGTTGTTTCCGGGGGCGTGGTAAAGCCTGGGTCAGAAGAGGAGTCATTGCTATCAACCGCGCAGAAAATCAGCACAATCGTACACAGAATCCCCGCCAAAACAGACACCCACAAGATGGGCTTTTTCCATCTCTTCAGATTGCGGATCCGTTTTCCCGCATCGCCTTCACCAAAGGCCAGGGGTGCGCCGGAAATGGTTGTTCTGCCGACAGAGAACCGTAGCAGGGAATCGGAGTAATCCGCTCGGACTTCACCGCCCAGCTTCTTCAGCACTGCTTCGTCGCAGCTCATTTCCATATCCCGTCCGGAAAGGGTGAACGCGATCCAAACCAGCGGATTGAACCAATGCAGACACAGTGCGGCATAGGAAACCGCCTTGATGATATGGTCACCCCGGTGGATATGATGCTGCTCATGGAGCAGAATATACTCCTTTTCCTGCTCAGTAAGACCGGATGGGAGGTATATCTTCGGGCGCAGCAGACCCATCACGAAGGGTGAGGGGATATTATCCACTTGATAGATATTTCCATTCAAACGGACTGCTTCTGCAAGCAGTTTTCTCAGTTTTATGTAGCTTACAAGGCTGATAACAGCCATCACGGCGATACCCAGCAGCCATGCGTACTGCCCCAGCAGAACTGCCAGCTCCCAGTAGTCGATAGTGACCTCTTTGGTAACGTTCCCGGCAGGGGTGCGATCCACCACCGGAACTGTGATCGGTCTGTCTATGCCGATGACAGCGCCTTGAAATGCGTCATAAGCAGCTTGTCCCACATCGGAGATATCGACCCGCGTGTCAGAAAGGGTGTAATTTTCCTTTACAGACGGCACTTCCGGCACAGCGCTGACCGGCAGTGAAATACTTACCGGACACAGAAGACGGAACAAAACTGCCGCCCAAAGGCAGTAGGAAAGGATCTTCGGCATGCGTTTCAGCGCTAACCGCGCTGCCAGAACTACCAAAATAACGATACTGCCGGTGATCGTCATATCCAGAATTGTTGAAAATACGTTATTTAGCATATGATCACCTCCTCATTTCATCAATGATACATTGCAGCTCACAAATCTCCTTGTCAGTAAGCTTATTGCGGCTACCAAATGCGGCCAAAAAAGCAGGAAGAGAGCCGTTAAATGACTGCTGCACATATTCTTCGCTTTGCCGGGCATAGAATTCCTCCCGGCTGATCAGCGGCGTCACGGTTCCGTTGTTATTCTGGAAGATTCCTCGGTCACACAGCCGTTTCAAGACCGTAAATGCGGTGGTTTTTTTCCAGCCAAGGGTATTTTCAGCCAGTTTCGCAAGGGAACCGGAGGTAAGGGGTGCATTGTGCCAGATTATGTCCGCAAAGCAGGATTCGGCAGCACCCAGTTTCCATTCGTGCAATTTGATCACCTCATTCTACACTTTGTAGTACAACTATATTCTACACGCTGTAGAATAATTTGTCAAGAAAAATCGCTGCCGAAATTTTAGCAGCGATTTATGTATATAAGGGGCGTGTCAAATGCCGGTCATAGCTGCCAGCACATTGACCTCCATATTCTGAATACTGCGGTGAAGGGCAAGGCCCTCGTCAATATCGATATCGGTAAATTTGCCTGCATTGGTGCAAACAACTCTGTTGGTCTTTCCGGCAAGAAGAAGTTCGACCGCCAAATAACCCATTTTTGTGGCATTGACCCGGTCACGGCCGGTAGGGGAGCCGCCGCGCTGAATGTGCCCCAAAACAGTCACACGGGGGTCCAAATCAATGGTATCTTTGATCCTTGCTGCAATCTCTGCGGCGCTTCCGGCGCCCTCTGCTACAACGATCATATAGTGAGTAAAACCGTTAAAACGGGCCTGACGGATCTTTTCAATCACATCACGCTCAAAATCAATGCTTTCTTCGGGAACGAGAACTGCAGTTGCGCCCACAGCAAGACCGACATACATTGCGAGATATCCGGCATTTCGGCCCATAACTTCCACAACGGAGCAACGTTCGTGGGATTGCATTGTGTCCCGGAGTCTGTCAATGCACTCAATGGCAGTATTGGCGGCGGTATCAAAACCGATGCTGTAATTAGTGCAGCTGATGTCGTTATCAATGGTTGCGGGAATGCAGATCACATTGATTCCGTGCTTGGATAGCGCCTTTGCACCGCGGAAGGTACCGTCGCCGCCGATAGCGACAATGCTGTCCAGTCCTAGGAATTTGCAGGTGGAGACGGCCTTTTTCTGACCTTCTTCAGTCAAAAATTCCTTGCTTCGTGCGGTGTAGAGAATCGTGCCGCCGCGGTTGATGGTGTGGGCTACGCTCTTTTCATCCAGCTTGATAATATCGCCGGAAATCAAACCGTTGTAACCGCGCCGGATACCGTAGCATTCTACGCCGTGGTACAGTGCCGTACGGACAACTGCCCGTACAGCAGCATTCATTCCGGGGGCGTCACCGCCACTGGTAAGAACGCCAATACGCTTGACACTCATAATGGATTCCTCCAATTCGTGATTTTTCGATTCTATTTTAGCATTTTATGCACAAAAGTAAAGAGAAATTTTGTTTAGCGTCCCTCTTAGGTTGACATTCGTATGTGAAAACCGTATAATGGTACCAAACTCATATTAAGGAGACCGTTTTCGATTATGATTAAAAAATGGAAGGTGACAATACCGAAGCTCTCAGGTGAAAAGCCTCGTGTCGCCTATATTTATTTACCGAACAATTACGATAAGGATTCCAATCAGCGCTATCCCGTTCTTTATATGTTTGACGGTCACAATGTATTCTTCGATAAGGACGCAACCTATGGCAAGTGCTGGGGTATGAAGGAATATATGCAGCGCGCAAAAAAGCAAATGATCATTGTTGCTGTAGAGTGCAACCATGAGGGCAATAAGCGATTGGTTGAATATTCTCCAGTTAATTTTGAAAATGAATATTTGGGCAAGGTTCGCGGTAAAGGCAATGTTTATATGAATTGGTTGGTCAATACACTTAAGCCCTATATCGACCAGCATTACCGCACATTGCCGGATCGGGAGCATACCTACATTGCCGGCTCGTCTATGGGCGGACTGATGTCACTTTATGCCGTGTCTGCATACAACCATATATTCAGTAAGGCTGCCTGCCTTTCTCCCAGTTTATGGATCAATTTCAGCAAGGTAATGGAATTTATCGCAAAGACGAATTATCAGCCTGGAACCAACATCTTTATGGATTACGGTGAGTTAGAAATGTCGAATCATTTTGCTTCTCAAGAAGCTCTGATTGCCGTATCCCACCTGCTTTTGGCAAAACGTGTAAATTTAACCTTGCGAATCTTACCAGACGGAGAACACAGCGAGGCATCCTGGGAGAGAGAAATTCCTATATTTATGGACTGCCTTGGAATGTGAGGAATTTAGATGAAAATATCCTATTATAAACACTGGAGCGGACACTTAAACCGCGAAATGGAGTTCAAAGTCTACGGTCACAGCGGAAAGCCTGTGCTGTTTATCCCTTGTCAGGGCGGCCGCTTCTTCGATTTTGAGAATTTTAAAATGATCGATTACTGGGCAAAATGGATCGAGGAGGGGAGATGCACCGTCTACTCTGCCGATTGCATCGATAATGAAGCCTGGGCTGCTATAGGCGCTGACAATCGTTGGCGAATCGAGAATCACGAAAAATGGTACCACTATATCACAACGGAACTTGTGCCTTATATTCACCATCTGCAGGGTAACGACGGTGGAATCCTGACCTTCGGGTGTTCAATGGGCGCAATGCACGCAGCCAATCTGTATTATCGCCGTCCGGATCTGTTTGATTCTATGTTTGCTATTTCCGGACTTTACGATTCTCACGAATTTTTTGGCGATTACTGCGATAATTTGGTATATAACAATTGTCCTTGCTATTACCTGGCCAACATATCCCAGGATCATCCTTATATGGAGCTTTACAACAAGCAGAAGAGCCTGATTGTATGCGGTCAGGGTGCTTGGGAAGGTCCGTTGCTGGCGTCAACACGCTGGCTGGATACAGTTTGCTGTCAGAAGGGAATTGGTACTAAATTTGAATACTGGGGTTATGATGTGGATCACGACTGGCCCTGGTGGTTCAAAATGGTGGAAACCTACGTACCCTGGCTTGTAGATTAAAGAAAGAGAGAAATTTTATGAAGAATTTTGTGTTTTTATCTCCGAATTTCCCCGAAACTTACTGGAAATTCTGTGCGGAACTGAAAAATAACGGTTTGCGTGTACTGGGAATCGGTGATTGTCCCTATGATCAGCTGAAGCAGGAGCTCCGTGACTCACTGCACGAATACTATAAGGTTAATAGCCTTGAAAACTACGAGGAAGTGTTTCGTGCAGTTGCATTTTTTACTTATAAATACGGCAAGATCGATTGGTTGGAATCCAACAACGAGTACTGGTTGATGCGGGATGCCAAGCTGCGCACGGAGTTCAATATTACTACCGGTTTTCAGAACGCAGATATGGATCGCATCAAGTTGAAATCCGGAATGAAGGCATATTACCAAAAAGCGGGACTCCCGGTTGCACGCTATCATTTGGTAAATGGCTTTGACGATGCTTTGGAATTCGCGCATAAAGTCGGTTATCCGGTGGTTGTAAAGCCGGATAATGGTGTTGGTGCGAACAACACCTACAAGCTGAAATGCGATGATGATCTGCGCTTTTTTATCGACCATAAGGATGATAACATCTACATTATGGAAGAATTTGTCAAAGGCCACGTAGAAACATACGATGCAATCATCGATGCTAATGGCAATCCTGTGTTTGAATCTGGCAATGTGACACCACATTCTCTGATGGATGTCGTCAATAATGCGGAAGAAGCCCTTTACTATATCGTCAAAGAGTTGCCTGAGAAGATTTTGGATGCCGGACATCGAACGGTTGCGGCATTTGGCGTAAAAGGTCGGTTTGTACATCTGGAGTTCTTCATTCTGGATGCAGATCAGGAAGGATTGGGCAGGGAAGGGGATGTGATTGGCCTGGAGGTCAATATGCGACCTGCCGGTGGCTTTACCCCCGATATGTATAATTACGCTTATGACACAGACGTCTATAAGATTTGGGCGGATATGATTGCATTCAATCATTCCACGAAGAATCCTTACGAGTCCAGATACTACTGCGCCTTCGTTGGCAGAAGAGACGGAAAGCAATACACGATGGATCACAATGCCATTATGTCTAAGTATGGTAGCCGTATGAAAATGGTTGGTAGAATCCCGGATGCGCTGGCTGACTGCATGGGCAATTTGATGTATGTTGCGAATATGCATACCAAAGAGGAACTGAACGAGTACTACAAAGATCTGCTTAGCTGCTGATTTATTCAAATTGAGGATAAGGTCCCGGAGGGGAGGTAAGCCCTGAAAACCCTCCGGGACTACATATAAACTAAACGAACGCAACAAAATAAAAATTTTGTTGCGTTCGCAGTCAAGATATGTTATAATATAGTCAGGTTAATGGTTTATGGGTTCTTCCGGGGTCATTTTAGTCGTTTTGAGCCAATTTTTTGCCTCGGTCTGATCCAACTGTTTTTTCAGCTCATTGTAAAATATCGTTAGAATTGTTTTACCGCTGGCCGCCATTTGTTTCGCTTTTTCTGTATAAAACAAATCGTACAGCTTAATAAGTTTTCTGTTATACTCTGTCAAAAATTCTTCCAGCGAGTAATTCATCTTTCCTTCATACTGCAGCGTGCGGCCAATTCCCATTGCGCCGCAAACATCCAGCTTATCTGCATCGAACAGGATCTTTGCTTCTATGGTTTCCGGCTGCTGATCATTGCGGAATCGATGCGCTAATACGCAGTGTTTCACACACTGGCAGTATTCTTCGTCCCATTCCAGCTTTTGCAGGAATTCATATGCCATTTCGCTACCAATTTGCGCGTGACAAACGCCGGCATCCGCAAACTGCGCCGGTCTGCCAATATCGTGCAGCAAGCACGCTGCCACCAGTACATCTTCATTCATATCATAGTCCCGTGCGATAATCAGCACTTGATTCAGAACCCTATAGATATGATCCGCATCGTGTGCAGAATCACCTGCGTTTTGCAGCATATACCGTTCAATTTCGTTCAAATGTTCTTTTTACTATATTCACCTATTCTCGCAATTTTGTTCGTATTTAAATTCAGGAGGTAAATTATGCAGCGTTATCAAGATTGTCCTCAGGTTTTGCGGGATTTCTTGACCTATCACGAGACCATCAAAGGTCAGTCCCAACGAACCATTTCCGAATATTATCTGGATCTTCGGATGTTCTTTCGCTTTATGAAACTGATGCGAAATGATATGCCGATCAACACCCGCTTGGATGATATTGACATTAAGGATGTGGATCTGAATTTTATCCGTGAGATCACAACTTCGGATATTTTTGATTTTCTATCCTATCTTGCCAACGACAGAACACCCAATCCTGATTCTTTAGCGCCGGAATACGGTATCTCCCCTACCGCCCGAGCCCGGAAGCTGTCTGCGCTGAAGTCCTTCTATAAATATCTTACTGTAAGAACGAAACAATTGCAAGAAAATCCTGTTGCTGATTTGGAATACCCAAAATTACGAAAAAGCTTGCCAAAATACCTGACTTTGGAGCAATCTGCCGCACTTTTAAAGGCAGTTTCTGGGCAAAACCAAGCGCGGGACTATGCAATTCTGATGTTATTTTTGAATTGCGGTATCCGCCGGAGTGAATTAGTTGGCTTAAATCTGACAGATGTATATGAAGACCGAATCCGGGTAGTCGGCAAGGGCAACAAGGAGCGATTTGTCTATTTTGGTTCTGCCTGCTGCAAGGCCATCGACGCTTACCTGCCGGAGCGTCAGAAAAAGGTGCTGACGGACAATCGGGCGCTGTTTGGCTCCCGGAATGGCAACAGAATCAGTGTGGATGCGGTCCACGCGCTGGTAAAGAAGTCTTTGCTGAAGGCGGGGTTGGATGCTACCCAGTTTTCCGCTCACAAACTGCGCCATACTGCCGCAACAATGATGCTCTCCGGGGGCGTAGATGTGAAAACGGTACAGGAAGTGCTGGGCCACGAAAACCTGAACACTACCCAAATCTACACCCACATTGAAAACACGGAGCTTAAGATCGCAGCAGAGGCCAATCCCCTGTCCAAATTGGATTTTACTGAAGATGAATAATCACTGCGAGGGGAATCTCCCCTCGCAGTAAAATTTTCAGTATACCATATTGAACTATTATATCCTACTGTATATATCCTTTCAATCTACAAAGTGGACATTTTTCTGCAACTGTTCGGAGAATATATCACCCGTTTTACCAAAGCATAAGGGGCAGCGTGTGCTGCCCTTTCCTTATTTATGTATCCTGCTTCTTTTTTAAGCGGGAAATTTCACGGCGGATAACATCCGCAGACTCGCCCTCCGTAAAGTGCCACTCCTTGTCGCAAACCTCAAGATCTTCCTCTAAAGTGGCTATAGCCGCGCTGTAATTTCCAATCCGCTCGTAAAACTGCGCTAAGGCTTCAAAGGGATCTGTATATCTGGGCGCTTTCTGAATATCAATGGCCTTGCGATAGTATTCTGCGACCTTATCGATCTGTCCATCCCGAAGCAAAAAGTCACCGATATTGTGGTAAACGCACCATTCATCGGGGAATTTTTGTTCCATTTCTTCCCAAATCGCAAAGGCTTCTTTGCGATTTCCCTCTTGCCATGCGATTTTTCCCCGGTACAGTAAAACCCGGTAGCTCTGATCAATTTCTGCATATTTGGCGCAGTAGGACTTTGCTTCCTCAATTCGGTAGTCATCAATCAGTTGATTTATGATGTCCATATATGCGTTCTTACACTCCGGGTGTTCCTTGATATAGCCTTCAAAAAAATCAATGAGGGCATAATGACTAGCGCCGTTCCAATCCACGATTTTGCCCTGCATTCCGTAGATCAGTTCACCATACGCGTAGCGCAGTGTAGGATCCCGGCGAAGGGCTTCCATGGCGTATTCCGCTGCTTTGGACTGGTGTTCCCGGGCAATATGATTTTCCATATCTGCCAGCAATTCGTGGGGTCTGCCGTTATTGGGTTCCCGCTTTGCTTTCTCCAGAAGAAACTCCCGGGATGCATCCACATCTACTTGCTGGAGATATCGGACATCCCATAGTATGTTTTGGATCCGTTCCATCCGCGTTTCGTCCGAAAGCGCAAACAATTCATCGATTGTCACGCCAAAATAGGCAGAGATATCCGGCAGTAGGGCAATATCAGGCGCTGCAACTCCCCTTTCCCACTTACTGACAGCCTGTGCTGTGACACCAAGGCGCTGCGCCATATCTTCCTGAGTAAAGCCTCTGCGTTGACGCAGATCCTTAATTTGTTTTCCGATTTCCATAATCTAATCTCCTTCATAATGCATTCCGGGCCCGTTATGTTGATCATAATGGGCCCGGATTTATTTTGCAATGGCGGGGATTTTGAGACGACTAAACCGTTGGTTTACTTCAGAATTTGCTCGGCAAGGTTCAATGCTTTTTGGCGATAACTTTGGAATCGTAACTGATCTGCATCGGGATAGCGATTGCCAAGATAGACCCACTCGCAGTACTCATAGAGCAGGCACAAATCAAGATGCCGACGGTAGGAACCATAGGGCACTCCCCTGCCCTTTATGAAGTTTTCAAAATAATAGTCGATAGCAAACCGCTTGTCCGTCTCTTTCATAAAGAAGAAGGCGTCATTTTCTTCCGTAGTATGGGCGATCAGCCGCGCAAGAGATGTAGGATACGGCAGAATGCCTGCCACTTCCCAATCAATAAACACGGCATTACGATCATTCACGATCACATTAAAAGGCAGCAGATCATCGTGGCAAAGTGTCCGTGGAAGTTCGGAAAATACCTTTAAAAATACATTATACGCCTAATCCAAACGCGGATCATTCAAATATTCACCACGATTAACCCGACCTTCCAGCGCCTTCTCAAAGCTGCGCAGAGAATCTTCTGCTTGCCAAAAACGGCTTTCCATATCGATCAGACTGTTCAGTGCGGAACGAAGATTCTCCCGGGTGCATCGCATCAGATTGACACCCGAAATATGCGCCATCAATAAATATTCATTGTCGTCAACGACTGCACTGGCAAAGAGTTGCGGTGCAAAACTGCAAGGTTCTCGGAAATAACAGCGGTAGTTTGCGGACTCATTCGCTTTTGCCTGCTTTAGTACATAGCTGCGCTCGGGGTAATCCAAACGCCAGACATTGTAGCCTTCTCCGTCCTCTTCACTGCGGAACCGAGAAACCGCAAGCGGCTTGGGATAACCCATTTGATCTAAAATTTTATGTACCATTTTACATTGCCGTTTCGATGGCTTCCCGGATGTTTCTCACCTTATAAACGGTCAAACCTACGGGAATTTCCAACTTCTCAGAGCCATATTTGGGGATAATGCATTTTTTAAAGCCTAATCTTGCCACTTCAGCAAGACGCTGATTCATATGCGAGACGCTGCGGATCTCGCCGGTCAGTCCCACTTCACCGATAGCAACCAGATCGTCAGCGATCACAGCGTCCCGGTAAGAAGATGCCACTGCCAGCACCACCGGCAGATCAGCCCCCGGTTCGTCCAGCCGCAGGCCACCAATGACATTAATGTAAGCATCAAACAGACTCAGTTTCATACCGCCCCGCTTTTCCGCAACTGCCAAAAGCAGTGCCGCGCGGTTAAAATCAAAGCCGTCAGCCGTCCTGCGTGGAACGTTGAAACTGGTCTTGGAAACCAACGCCTGCACCTCGGCCAAAATGGGCCGCGTGCCCTCCATCACGCAAGCAACACAAGTTCCGGACGCACCTTCCGGGCGGCCTTCCAGCAGCATCTGGGAGGGGTTCGGCACTTCGATCAATCCACAATCGCCCATTTCAAATACACCGATCTCATTGGTAGAGCCAAAGCGATTCTTCGCCGCCCGGAGCAGACGATAAGAGGAATTAGGGTCGCCCTCAAAGTACAGCACGCAGTCCACCATATGTTCCAGCACCTTCGGGCCTGCAATATTACCGTCTTTATTGATGTGTCCCACAACAAAAACAGTGATTCCTTCCTGCTTGGAAAGCTGCATCATCGTCATTGTGCAGTCTTTCACCTGGGAAACGCTGCCAGGCGCGGATTCATTTTCCTCATTATAAAGGGTTTGGATGGAGTCCACGATCAAAATGTCCGGTTTCGTTTCTTCCACTGCTTCCACAACATCAGAAAGCCGTGTTTCGGACAAAATCAAAAGGCAATCAGAGCTGACTCCCAGCCGCTGTGCCCGGAGCTTCAGCTGCCGCTCACTTTCCTCGCCGGAAATGTACAGCACGCTCCGCTCAGCACAAATTTGCTGACAGATCTGCAGCAAGAGAGTGGATTTACCGATTCCCGGCGCACCGCCTACGAGGACGAGGCTGCCTGCTACAGCACCGCCGCCCAAAACTCGATCCAGTTCACCCATTCCGGTGAAAAAGCGGATCTCATCACCGCTGTCGACCTGGGATATGCGTTGCGGCTTACGGCTGAGACCAGTAGGCGCTACCTTTGCTCTGCCGGCAGCGGCTGGCTTTTCAATGTGCTCCTGCATCGTATTGAACGCGCCGCAACCGGGGCAGCGACCCATCCACTTTGGGGTCTCCGCGCCGCAATTGGTGCAGAAAAAGACGGTTTTCGCTTTCGCCATCTATCCATCAGCTCCTTTATTTCTATGCCAATATTATATCAATCATTTGTTTGCCCGTCAAGTAGGAAGCAATCTACAGTCGCAGCAATCACACAGCAGAGCTTTTTTTGATATTCCGGATCTCTGAGTTTTGCTTCTTCCGTCGGATTCGAAATAAAGCCGCACTCCACCAGCACACCGGTGCAGTCAATATTCTGCATCAGATATACTCCGTCGGCCTTTTTGCAATTTCGCTTGCTGCCGGGATTCACCGTCGATACAAAGGCGCTCTGCAGCTGCTCAGCCAGCTGCTGGCTTCCCTTCCCTGCCGCGTAAAAAACCTGAGCGCCGTTGTACTGGCTGCTGGGGTAGGTATTTTGGTGGATGCTTATTAGAACGGCGTTATCCGTACTGTTTACGATCCTGACGCGTTCTTTCAGATCAGACACCTTTTTCGCGGCAATGGTCTCCCCTTCCGTATAGACAGAAACATCTGTTGTGCGGATCATAACTGTCTGATAGCCCAGCAGGTGCATAAGTTCTTCCAGACGCAGAGCGATCTGCAGATTCAGTTGCTTTTCCAAAACGCCACTGCAGGACGTTGCACCGCCGTCTACGCCACCGTGACCTGCATCGATGATAATGGAGTGCTCCCGGATAACCGGGGCGCTCTGCGCCACTGTGGTCACGGCAGAGCTTCCGCCGTGGGCAATGCCGATGAATAAAATAGCAACCAGCAAATAAAACGGTATAAAGCCAACCCAATTATCACGCTTCATATGGACAACACCTCTGTGTATCCTATGCACCGCCATTTTGGTGTATTACCATAGAAAAACCGCGGCAGGTTTGCCCTGCCGCGGTAATGTTAGGGAAATATTCTGTTTCGGTCAGAATTAGAATTCCTTCTTCTTGATGACCAAGGCAGTGCCGGTGACGGCCAGTGCAGCCACGATCACAGCGGGGATCAGAGAAGTGCTGTCGCCGGTGTTGGGGTTCTCGCCGCGCTCAACGATCTCAACCCAACCGTTCACAACTTCAGCTACATTGTTGTACTGAGTGACGGCACCATAGATCTTAACGGTATCGCCAACAGCGTGAGGAGCGGTCATTGCGTCATAGCGATTCTCGCCGGTAGCGTCGTAAGAGCCGTAGATAACCAGTGTATTGCCAGCCTCGTCTTCGATGACCATATTGCCGTAGGTCTCGTTAGTGATTTCGGTGATGACACCTACAACATAGTATTTGTCAGGAGTAACGCCGCCGTTCATAGCAGCTGCCAGAACCTCGATCTCTTCAATAGACAGCTCAGTATCAGCTTCGGGAGGAACGGGAGCGCCACAGTCTCCGCAAACATAATCAGAAACGGAGGGGTGTTCGCATTCTGCGGGAGTCAGGTCCATCAGCCATGCATTCTTAGCCTGGTTGGTTGTCACATTAGTCTTGCTGTCTGTGTATGTGCCTAGAACAGTAGCAATAGTAATGGTGTCGCCTACCTGAGGTTTGGTTTCCATTTCATCGTAACGGACGCCGCCGTAGGGCATATACAGACCGTAGACATACAGTTCGTTGCCGTTTTCATCTTCAATGTACAGATTGCCGTATGTGGCGTTTGCAACGCTCTTAACCTTACCGGAGACAAGCCAGAAATCGGAGGTATAGCTGTCACCAGCAGCCGCAGCCTTAGTGTTGGCTTCGGTGATTGTCAGAGTGCCTTTAGTCGTGAACTGGTAACCACAGGTAGCGCAATAGCCAGTGGAGTTGTAATCGTGGTTTTCATCAGAGGTAGTTGTCTTATCGCAAGTAGAATCCTTGCAGGAGTAAGTGAGGGTGTGCTTCAGATGAGTCTTAGCTACACAGGAATCAGCGGTCTCGTTCCACTCACAGGTGTGGACAGGGCCAGATCCCTCTCCATAGAAAAGCACGGACAATAGCACCATGCGTTTGCCATCATTAGTAGAAGAAAGAGTAATGGTTTTCGTGGAAGATGTATCAACAGTAACCACATCGTAGCCAGGAGTAGCGTTCGAAATTTGAACAGCTGCGCCGCCATTAATGGAATAATAAGAGGTATTATTTTTGTACTTAGCAAGATGAAGCTCAACTTTGGTAACTCCCTCAGGAACGGTAAAAGTTAAGGTGCCAACCAAGCTAGATGTGCCAAACTTAATAAAGCCAGTACCGGCAGAATCATTACCCTTTGAATAGACCTTAGTGCAATCTGTAAAGGTCAAGGTATAGTTACCGCTGGTGAAGGAAGTTCCGCTATCCATACCGTTACCATCCTGCCAACTGTCAGTACTGCTACTAGTCGGGAACGTAAACGTTGCAAGAGGTTCATCGGCCGCACTTGCAAATGCTGCAAAGCTGAGAACCAGGGACAGTGCGAGAACAAGGCCAAGAATTTTGCTGATTGTTTTCATTTTTGTTTCCTCCTTAAAATTTGAAGGGGTTTTACCCTAATTCAACCCCGGTAGGCCCAGAGTTTAACGTCACCTTAAGAATAACATTTATTTCAAAAAATTACAACCACTTTCTAACAAAATTTGCAAATATTTTTTCTGTTTTCCTCCCCGATTCTGCTGATTTCTTTGAACGCACTCCTTTGTAACGGCATAGAATGACCCGGAACGACAGTTCTCAATTTCTTTGATCGGAGGAATGCACTTGAATACGAACAAACAGATACTTCCCCAAGGTCAGGGGCGTCTGCCGGCCATGGCGCCCCTTGCAAACCCCTATGTACCCTTCCAAATGGAGGATCCGCCCAAATATGAAGCCAGAAAAGCACTGATTCGCGGCACACTGTTCCCGGGGCTGGATCTGCCATTTATGGGTATGGTGAATCAGACCGAAAAACCGGTGACCCCAAAGACTGAGCTGCAGGTTTTGGGGTTTGCCATTCAGGAGCTGGCGCTGTACCTCGACACCCATCCTGAGGATAAAGAAGCCCTTGCCCTCTACCGGGAGTATCAGCGGCTCTACCACGAGGGTATGAAAAAATACCAGGAAGAATATGGCCCACTGAATCACGCCACACCGGCGGACAGCGGTCACTACAAGTGGATCGATGATCCGTGGCCTTGGGAATACGCAGCAAACAAGGAGGGCTAAGATATGTTTCTTTATAATAAAAAAATGCAATATCCTGTGAAGATCGCCCGTCCCAATCCCCGGCTTGCCGGCATTATCATCAGCCAATACGGCGGTCCGGACGGTGAACTGGGCGCATCTCTTCGCTACCTCTCCCAGCGGTACTCTATGCCCTTTGATGAGCAAAAAGCTTTGCTTACGGACATCGGCGTGGAGGAATTGAACCACCTTGAGATGGTGGGCGCGATCGTCCATCAGCTGACACGGAATCTCAAGGAAAAAGACATTGAGGGTACGCCCTTTGAGCAGTACTTTGTAGATCATACCGTTGGTGTCTACCCCACATTTGCATCCGGTACGCCCTGGACTGCCGCCACAATGCAGGTTAAAGGCGATCCCATTGCAGACCTGACAGAGGATCTCGCCGCAGAACAGAAAGCCAGAGTGACTTATGACAATATTCTCCGGCTTTCCGATGACCCGGATGTTAATGACGTGATCAAATTCCTGAGGGAACGGGAAATCGTCCACTTCCAGCGCTTCGGCGAAAGTATGCAGCAGCTCCGGGAACGGCTGAATCAGAAAAATGTTTACTGTATGAACCCGGCTATTGACCTATAAAAACTGTGCCGACCCCGAAGGGTCGGCACGTACTTTATCTTTGGTTATCAAAGCTGCTGTAGCGGTCATCATCTGATTTCTTTCGTTTCCGGGAGCTGACAGTGACGATTATGATCACTGCGACAACCACGATCAGGACAATGGCACCAATTTTGAGTGCAGATGTGTCATTTTTGGGGAATACATCTGCCATATCGTCCACGACCAAGGCTGTAGGAATCCCGGTTGATTCAGAAAATGTTTTCAGTGCATCTTCAACCGTGCTCTTTGTCATCTGCAGTTCGGTATCGTTAATGAAGGTATAGGATGCTGTCCGTTCCTCTTTACAGGTAAAGGAACTGCTGATGCCCAAGTTTGTTACGGATGTTGTCATTGTGCGAAACACTTGCGCAAGGTTGGAATCCAGGGAATATTTATAATTCGTCTCGTTGATGCAGGTGCTCATCGCCTGCCCCAACTGGGTGGAATTACTGCCAAACATAAAGTTGATGTCGTCAGCGATATGATCCCCTACCCAGGCGATATAGCTGTAGTTGTAATGACCCTCGTCGATCAAAAATACGATCAGCAGATTATCTTCGTAGGCACTGCTGCTAAAGATCTCGGCGTAGCGATCATCCGCATAGTCCTGCAAAGCTTCTTCATCGTACTGCACCGAGCTTCCCTGCGAATTTGCAGAAAGTCCACCTGTAAAAACAGAGCCGATGATGGCAATCAGAAGAATTATCAAAATAAGGGGTACCATAATGATTCCCATCAGTCCACCGAGACAACCGCCGCCATAATGAGGTCCACGATGCCAGCCCCAGCCCCAATGACGGGGTCTGTGATGCCAACCGCCCATATGCGGGCCGTGGAATCCACCTCTCGGACCGTGTCCACCCGGACGGGGACCACCAAAGCCACCGCCGCCTCCGAATCCCCCGTGGGATCCTCCTCCAAAACCGCCGCGGCCTCCGCCGCCGCCTCGTGCGCCACCTCCAGGACCTGGCATAAGCATATCCTCCTTGTAGTTTTTTGAACATTATAACATCTGCGCCGCAGGTTCGCAAGCGATATGGGATACATCTTGTGTGAATTTTTAGTAAATAAATTGGGTACAATTTCCAAGCTGTTCCCATTATTAGGATGGGTTAAAGAGAATATTTCTATTCTGTCGTGAGGTGCTGTATGCTATTTATTTGCTGCGCTGCAATTTTGGTGGCCGTGATACTGAGTTTCACATTGTATACTTACTTTACTTGCTTTCATGCAGGCAAGGACCGTTGTGACAACCCTTATGCTCCTGTTATTGGCTCTCAATATAAAGCAGTTGAGGACGAGATATACGCCTGCTCGAGAATTATGGAAAAGGTGTCCTGCGAATGGGTGGAGATTCCTTCATATGACGGGTTGACTCTGCGTGGGCGCTACTACCATTTTACCGACGGAGCGCCGATAATGCTGCTTATGCACGGATATCGCGGTATGGCTCTGCGGGATTGCTCCGGGGGATTCATACTCTCAAGTAAACTTGGATTGAATATTTTGGTGCCGGATCAGCGAGCACACGGTAAAAGTGACGGACGGGTCATCAGCTTCGGAATTAAAGAGCGTTATGATGTGCTTTCCTGGATCAACTGCGTCAATATCCGCTTTGGCAGACAAACGCCCATTGTACTTTCCGGCCTTTCAATGGGCGCATCAACAGTATTGATGGCCGCGGAATTAGATTTGCCGGAAAATGTGGCGGGTATCATTGCTGACAGCGGATTTTCCGCTCCCGGTGACATTATTTGCAAGGTTTGTCGGGATCGCGGTCTGCCTGATTGGCTTTGCTTCCCATTTATTCGGCTGGGTGCCCGGCTTTTTGGCGGCTTCTCCTTGACGGAATGCTCCGCAGAAAAAGCAATTCAGCGCACTTCCCTGCCCATTCTTCTGCTCCACGGCGACGATGACCGCTATGTTCCAAAGAAAATGAGCGAGAAGATATATGCCGCAAGAAATAATAATACTGAGCTGGCCATCTTTCCAGGTGCTGGTCACGGACTGTGTTATATGGTTGATCCCCTTCGTTATGAAGCTTTGAATGTACGATTTTTGTGTAGACTGCCCACAGTGCGTTTATGGCTTGAAAATAGTAGCTTTGCTCACAAATATCTTTCAAAGTAATCTTTGACAAGATGCCATTGCCTTGTTATAATTAAATTGGAAATCAACACAGGAGGTAATCGTATGAAAAAGAACATCATTACCATCAGCCGTCAGTTTGGTAGCGGCGGTCGCAGCGTTGGTCACCTGGTGGCGGAAAAACTGGGAATTCCCTTCTATGACAAGGTACTGGTGGAGCAAATCGCGCTGGAATCCGGCTTTGCAACCAAGTATGTGGAGGAGCACGGAGAACACTCCCCTGGTAAGAGTTTCTTCTCTTATGCCTTTGCGCCTCAGGGTGTGCCCGGTGTGATGAACGGACTTTCCACCGCCGATTTTCTTTGGAATATTCAATGCAGCGCCATTTTGCAGCTGGCAGAAAAAGGACCCTGTGTTATTGTCGGCAGAAATGCCGATTACATATTAAAGGACCGACCCGACTGCCTCCACGTATATGTTCACGCGGATATGGATTTCCGGGCAGAGCGAATTGTTCGTCTTTATGGCGAGTCCGAAAACAGCCCTCAGAGCCGTCTTCAGGAAAAAGATAAGCGTCGTAAGGTCAACTATCAACACTACACAGGCAGAGTTTGGGGCGATGCAACCAACTATGACCTATGTGTTAATACCGGAACCATCGGAGTTGAAGAAGCGGCTGATATGATCGTCGCCCTTGTGAAAGCTTCTGAAATGTAAACGAAGTCCGTCCCATTCCGGGACGGACTATTTTATGTATTGGCGTTAATTTGGCGAATGCATCGGGTTATACAGAAGACAGCAGCCAGTATGCAGAGAGCGGAAATTTCCATAATCCACTCCCCTTTTGACAATCCACGGTCATAAGCAATGAAACGGATGGCCAAAGGTGTTGCAACGGCAAAAGAAGCGGGCAATTTCCAGGGAATGTAGCCAAGTGCTGTCGTTATCAGGGCAGCGCAGCACACGAGATACCACAGAACGCTGAAAATGATCCGAAGTGTATTCCCGGAAGATAAATTACCGAACATAATCATCAGGCACAACAGTGCAGCGGTGATGGCATACACCAGCGGGTGCTGCAGACGAATGACCCGCAACAGCAGTATGCCTGCAATACAGAGCAAAAGCGGGATGATCAGCCGGAAAACAATGGTTGCGGTACTGACTTGGGTGTAGTCAGAAAGGACCGTAAAATAAATTACCCGAAGAAAGAAAGCAAGAGCAAGCAACGCAGCAGAAAGGTTGCACCAGCGGGTTTTAAAGTGCATAGCATAGGTTGTTAACGGCTTCATTCTGATTTCACCTCCGATTTTTTCCTATTATACGGCAAATTTCCAAAAATGGCAATACTTTTTATACACCAAGTAATTCTTTATCTTCAATGTGGATGCTGACGCCGTTTACCTCCACTTCTCCATCAGCGCAAATCAGGATGTATTTCACACCGTTGATAACTCGAGTTTCAATCAGATCTGTGCGATCCGGTGCTACTTTAATGGAAACATCCGGTGTTTTGATCTCAAAGCGACGATCATCTATGATATTTTTTGGATGCACTTCTGCTTCAAAACCGAAGGTTGCATCGTAATCAATGCTGAACTTGGCGATATGAGGCTCAGAAACGCCACAGGAGGCAAGAACCTCTTTTACATCATTCTTGTTTACCGTTAAGGCTTCAGGCACTCTGGATTCCTTGTGCATCGCTATACGCTGACACAGCTCGTCGTGCACCGCCTGCACCACATCCATACTGCATTCATTCTTCAGGCAGCTGCAAAGCAGTGTTTCAAAGGATTTTTTCTGCTGAGCAGCCGGTTTGGGGATCGAAACGTTAAAGATTGCGGCAGCCAATTCCTCGTGACTGTCTTTAGAACTGTGGGTATAGTATAGCGCGTTGTAAATATTGGTGCTGCGGTTATCAAATGCCGGGAATAAAAAGCCTAATTCCGGTGCACTGACGGTGTTGATAATGCCACCATCGTGAAATTCCTTGTTTTCCGGGACGTAGCGCAGCTTGGGCTGGGCCTGCTTCACTGGGCAGATGGCGCAGTGAAGATAGGTGTAGACTTCGGTGCTGTTATCACTTTGTGTTTCATCATCCCTGCTCTTAAATGGCACATCGTAGTTGTCACAGCCCAACAGAATCAAATAATTGCAGCCAAGGGATACGTTCTCGATGATCTTACGGTACAGAGTCATCCGCAGCGCATCATCTTTCAAAGCCGTCTGTCGCAGATCCATCAGCAGTTTATGCTCCTCGCTTCCTGCGACTTGGCTCGTTTTGAAGGAAATATCGATCAGATTTTTGCCGATTCCTCCGGAAAGTGTTCGTTTCAGCAGAGCAAAATACTTCTCTCCTTCGTTTTCGGACATCAATGCAGTGCTCTGCCGAAATTCAGAGATGATCTCCTTGTTTTCATTCACATAACAGCCGTACAGTTGGGTCATATTACTCCGATCCCGACGGGTGTGCCGACGAATCTCGCCGATCTCTTTGACATTCATAAGTAACCTCGCTTAACAGTTGGAAGCCTCCGGCAATTTTGCCGGAGGCATTTCAATTACTTCCAAAGACATTTCCAGTTCTGAATGAAGTACTCCACTCCGGAATACAGGGTGGTAACAACGATCACCGCAGTAACAGCATAGCCGATCCAAACGACCGCAGGGAACGCCATCCAAACACAAAGGCCCACCATTGTGCTGGCGGTTTTGACCTTGCCGCTCCAGCCGGCGGCGATCACTGTGCCGTTGCCGGCAGCAACCAAACGCAGGCCGGTAACCGCAAACTCACGAGTCAGGACCACCATCAGTGCCCAAGCAGGCATCAATCCCCACTCACAGAACATACACATAGCAGCAATAGTGAGCAATTTGTCTGCCAAGGGGTCCAGAAATTTGCCGAAATCGGTGACTTGGTTGTACTTTCTGGCGATATGTCCATCGATCCAGTCTGTTACGCTGGCAAGGATAAACACGCCCAGACCGATCCACATCCATAGCCCGGGTTGACCGCCGGACAGATACATCAAAATCATAAAAATGGGAATGAATGCCACACGAATCAGTGTGATCTTGCTTGCAGTTGTCATATTTTTATTCCTCCACAACATAACCTGCCAGGTCGCCGTCTATGATTCCGTCGATCTGTACGGTAATAAATTCACCTTCAGTTAAAGCATCATCTGATGCGATCCATACTCGGCCGTCAATCCCGGGCGAGTCAGCGTATGTACGGCCGTAATATTGCTCGTATTCTTCATCATATCCATCCACGACCACCTCAATGGCCGTATCCATCATAGATTCACAATATGCATCCATAATATCCGCCTGGATGGATTCAATCATTTCCGCTCTGCGCTGTGCAACAGTCGTCTCGGGATGGTCCATTTCTGCGGCGGGCGTACCTTCTTCTGGAGAGAAGGCGAATGCACCAACCCTCTCCAGACGCAACTCCTTAAGGAATTCGCAAAGCTCTGCAAATTCCTCATCTCCTTCGCCGGGAAGACCGGTGATCACACTGGTGCGCAGAACAAGGTTTGGAATTCGGTCCCGCAGCTTTCCAAACAGTTCTTTTAAGAACGGGCCATCTCCCCTGCGATTCATTTTCTTGAGGATCTGGCTGTTACAATGCTGAATGGGAATGTCCAAATATTTTACGATCTTGGGTTCAGAAGCGATCACGTTGATCAGTTCATCATCAATCTCATCCGGATAGACATAATGGATGCGGATCCAGTGCAATCCCTCGATCTGGCAAAGCTGCCGCAAAAGATCCGGCAAAAGCCGTTTGTGTCCCGGCAGATCTGTGCCGTAACGGCTGGTATCCTGGGCGACTACAATCAGCTCTTTTACACCTGAAGCTGCCAAAAGCCGGGCTTCGTAAAGCACATCATCCATTTGCCGGCTGCGGAATTTGCCCCGAAGATACGGAATTATGCAATAGGCGCAGCGGTTATCGCAACCTTCTGCGATCTTAATGTAAGCGTAATGCTCCGGAGTGGTCAAAACTCTTCCGGTTTCTTGCTCGGGTGCATCAATTGAGCCGAAGTCAATGACTGTCTTGTCCTCCAGCAATGCTTCAATTGCGGGAACGATTTGTGTATAGCTACCAGTACCGAGAATGCCGTCCACCTCAGGTAGCTGCTGAAGGATCTCGTTCTGATATCGCTGAGAAAGGCAACCGGTGACCAGGATTTTTCCAACCAGTCCCTCCCCTTTTAACGCTGCGGTTTGCAGGATGAAATCAATTGCTTCAGACTTTGCAGAATCGATAAAACCGCAGGTATTGATGACAACCACATCGCTGCCGACAATGTCGGCTTTGACCGTATGTCCTGCTTCCTGCACCCGGTACATCATTCGCTCACAGTCAACCTGATTTTTTGCGCACCCAAGGCTAATAAAGCCAATGTTTGCCATATTAATCCTCCGAAAATTCATGAAATTCGATCATCAGATCATCCAAGACCCGACGAATATTCCCATAGCTGTGACCTCGGCGGATCAACGCATCCACGGCGCGTTTGATATCCTTTCGGTCGGAATTTGCAGTCAAATGGGCGTCCAGAAATTCCATAATAAATTGTGATTGGTCCGGATATTCTGCCAGTGCCTCTTCCCAAAATTCCCTCGGGATTCGCTTTTCATAGAGTGCCTGCCTGGCTCGCTGAATACCGTAGCCCTTTGAAATGCAACGGTAAACCACTTGTTCCGCAGTTTTACGGTCATCGATAAGGGAAAGTTCGCACATCCAATCCACGGCCGCTTTTGCCTGATCCGGGTCCTCGCCTTTTTGAATCAAACGCCGCTCCAAGTCGCCCTTGGAAACGCTGGAGACAGATAAAATCCGAACTGCCCGCATTTTTGCAGACATCTCTCCAGCTGCAATTTGCAGTTTGGAGAGTTCTGCATCAGTCAGTTCTAAGCCGGCGAAAATGCCAAAATCCTCCACAGTCTGCCGATACAGCCGCAGGACGATGCCGTTTGAAAGCTCAGTACGGTAGCGTCCTGCCCGGTCCGGTGAAGATGAGAGTTTCTCAATCCTCATCGTCAAAATCGTCTGCGCTCACTGCAACGGGTTTGGTGGCTGCTTTTGCGGCTGCTTTGGGTTGCACGGAAGTGACCCGCAGAAGATTCTCACGCACCTTTGCCTCCACTTCCTCGGCAACATCAGGATTGGCCATCAGATAATCCTTAACGGAGTTTACACCCTGGCCGATCCGTTCGTCTCCCATACTAAACCAGCTGCCGCTCTTCTGAACGATGTCCATCTGAACCGCCAGATCCACCAGTTCACCCCACTTGCTGATACCCTGGCCGTACATAATATCAAAATAGGCCTCCCGGAACGGGGGTGCTACTTTGTTTTTGACTACCTTAACGCGGGTCTTGTTACCGATAACATTGCCGCCTTCTTTAATGGATTCCGTGCGACGGACGTCCAGACGAACGGAAGAATAAAACTTCAGTGCATTGCCGCCAGTGGTAGTTTCAGGGTTACCGTACATCACACCGATCTTCATACGCAGCTGGTTGATGAAGATAACAACGCAGTTGGTCTTGGAAATAGTGCCGGCCAGCTTGCGCAATGCCTGACTCATCATACGGGCCTGCAAACCCACAAAAGTGTCACCCATCTCGCCCTCGATTTCCTGCTTGGGAACCAAAGCGGCGACTGAGTCAACGACCACGGCATCCACTGCACCGGAACGGAACAGCGCATCTGTAATTTCCAGTGCCTGCTCGCCTGTATCCGGCTGTGAAACCAGCATACTGTCAGTATCCACGCCCAGCGCGGCAGCATAAACCGGATCCAAGGCGTGTTCCGCGTCCACAAAAGCAACTTCGCCGCCCATCTTCTGAGCCTCAGCCAAAATATGCAGAGCCAGCGTGGTCTTGCCGGAGGATTCCGGTCCGTAGATCTCAATAATGCGCCCCTTGGGAACACCGCCAATACCCAACGCCGCATCCAGCGCAAGGCTGCCGGTAGGGATGGCATCAACCTGCATATCTGTTCTGTCGCCCAGACGCATAACCGTTCCCTTGCCAAAATTCTTTTCGATCTGTGCCAGAGCGGTCTGTAAAGCTTTCTTCTTATCGGATGCGGGGGTAGGAGCTTCGTAAGCAGTCTTTTTCGTGGCCATAGTTAATCTTCCTTCCTGCGGAGCTGCGCAATGCAGGCTCTCTCTGTATGATTATAATCTCTGGAACGTTCCAGAATGGTATACCCATTAGTTTCCAGCAACGCACAAACTGCGTCACCCTGTTCTTCGCCAAATTCAAAGCACATAAAGCCACCGGGCTTCAGACATTCGGTATAGTTTGCAATAATGGATCGATAGAAATCTAAGCCGTCTTGACCGCCGTGTAGTGCCAAATGCGGCTCATAATCCTTGACGCTGATAGGCAGAGTTTCCATTTCTTCCGTTGTAACATAAGGTGGATTGGAAACGATCAGATCAAATTTTCCAAGAAACGGATCGGGTGTTGACATAGCATCGACCTGCAGACAGGTCGCTCTGCGTGCCAAACCGTTGCTGATGGCATTCTTTCTGGCAACAGCCAAAGCGTCCTTTGATATATCAGCCAAAGTCACTCTGGCATCTTTTACACGGTTGGCAATGGCAAGGCCAATGCAGCCAGAGCCAGTGCAAAGATCCAAAATACGGGGATTTTCCTTCAAAAACAGTGCTTTCTTAATCGCAAGCGCCGTAACCGCACAAGTATCATCCCTTGGAATCAAAACATCTCGGTTAACAGTGAGCTTAACGCCGTAAAACTCCCACTCGCCCAAAATATAGGCCAGCGGTTCTCCTGCCAGCGCTCGCTTGACCAGCGAATCCATAGCATCGCATTCCGGATCGGAAACATACATTTCCCGGTCTGCAAGGACCTGCTCCGGTGTTTTTCCGGTGACAATGCACACTAAACTCCGTGCCACCATACCGGCATACTGAGCATCTTCCTGGGCCATCAGCGCCTTGCGTGCGTCCAAGTAAAGCTGTGAGAGCTTCTTTACCAACGATCTGCCCCCTCTTCCTGAGGAAGAACTGCCTCAACTGCCGCTATGCCAACTTCGATCATGGAATCATCTGGCTCCACAGTGGTGAAATTTTGCATCCACATTCCGGGAGCGGTAAGAATTTTTGTGAACCAGTTATCGTGACGACCTGCCCAACGGTTAATCTCATAGGTTACGGCAACCACCAAAGGCAGCAGAATCAGCTTAAAGACGATCATAATCAGACGGTAAAGAAAACTGCCCTGAAGTGCTTTCAGGCCAGGGACCGCCGTTAGAAGCGCAGAAGATGCCACGCTGAACACCAGTACGGAGATCACCATTACCACAAGCAGAAAGCTGGTTCCGCAGCGCGGATGCAGCCGGGTCTGCTGACGGACGTTTTCCACTGTCAATGGCATACCGGCTTCATAGCAGCGGATAGTCTTATGCTCTGCACCGTGATATGAGAATACGCGTCTCATTTCCTTCATTCTGGAAACTAAAATCATATACACTATAAAAATGATGATTCGGATCATACCTTCCACCAGGTTCAGTGCTAAAGTAGTTGTCAGCCAATGGTCCAGAAAACTGCCAATAACCATCGGCAACAGGAAAAACAGACCGATGGACATTGCAAGACCCAAAAAAACAGCGAAGCCGATGACAACTTTTTGGAACTTTTCATTGCCCAGTTTCTTTTCCAGCCACTGACCCAACTTGGATGGCTCTGCGCCGGAGTCAGAATCCTCAGGTTGCAGATCGGCCGATTTCATCAGTGCCTTCACACCAACCACCTGAGAATCAAAGAAATTAACGGCGCCGCGAATTAAGGGCCAGGTTGCAAAGGAGCCTTTATTCCGAACCTTTCTGTCATTCACCTCAATTTGAATGCCATCCTTAGTGCGGATAGCGATGGCGTCTTTTTCGGGACCGCGCATCATAATGCCCTCAATCAGGGCCTGACCACCAATGCTGGTTTTGAACTTCTCGCAGCAGGGCTGGTTTTTCTTCTCTTTCATAGGGTATCCTTTCTTACTGAGCAGCGGGCAAGCAGATTGTAACCAATGTGCCACCGCCCTCTGCATTTTCAAGGGTAAGTGTGCCGTTATGCAACTGAACCAGCTCATCACTGACAGCAAGTCCGATGCCGGTACCGCGAGCTTTGGAACTTCCTTTGTAGAATTTGTGCTTTACCAAAGGCAACTCATCCTCCGGAATACCGGGACCGTAGTCTCGAACCTGCAAAATGACACTATTTTTTTCCATTGAAATGGAAGCTGTGATTTTTTTGCCCTCGCCGCCGTGTTTGGCTGCGTTATCCAAAATATTCAGGAAGACCTGACGCAACCGTTCCGGATCGCAGGTAATTTCCGGAATATCATCGTCCCGGTCCAAATATTCCAGCTTGATGCCTTCCTGGGAAAGACGGCTGGAATACATATATACGGTATCTTCAAACTCACTGCGAATGTCAGCAGTCTGCATATTTAATGTCATTCTGCCGTCTTGAATTCGGGTAAAATCCAAAAGCTCAACCACCATATCCGTCAAACGCTTGGTCTCACGCAGAATAATATTCATTCCACGAAGCGTTTCCGGATCCAAATTCTCATTCAAAAGAAGCGTCTCGCTCCAACCGTTGATGGCGGTCAGCGGCGTCCGCAATTCGTGGGACAGAGATGAGATGAACTCACGCTGCATAATTTCGTTCTGACCGATCTGCACGGACATTTCATTGATGGTTTCTGCCAATTCTCCAATCTCATCTTTGTACTTAGCTTCAATTTGGATACCGTAACTACCATTGGCTATGCGCTTTGCCTTTTCTGTAATTTGCTTTACCGGTGCCAAAATGGAATGAATGTAGTAGTTACTGCTGATGATCACAACCAGCATTACAAACAGCAAAACGCCGAGAGAGTACAAAAAAATCCTTACAATGTGCAGATCCAGCATTTTGGTCGAGGTAACATAGCGCAGAACGCCGATCACCTCACCGCTGGTGTAAATCATTGGGCTGGAAACAGCAATAATGCGCTCTTTAGTGAAGGGATCGTTGCCAATATAGGTGCTGATCTGGCGCGTATTCAATGCATCGGTAATATCCTTTGTAGTGGGATTCTGGCCGGACCAATGACCGTAGGAGGATGCAACCAATTTGCCGTCCATATCAATGAATTGCAGCTCAATGATGTTCTTATCATCAAAGTTATTTGCATAGGTTACGCAGGACTGATAGTAGGCATCATAGCTTTGATTGATATATTCCTCGAAGAAATCCGTTGTGGTCCTGGCTCTGTAGCGCAGATCGGACTCCATGCTGGAATAGTAATATGCGTAGAACACCACGGTAACCACCAAAACGCAGACGATCCCCAAGGCGAGAACAACACCTGCTGTGTTTAAAAGCCAACGTTTTCGCAGTCCCCCAATTTTTTTCATTCCTGTTTCACCCCTGTGGCGTTAGATCCCCCACTTGTATCCAAACCCCCACACCGTTGTAATATAGGTCGGTGTAGTTGCGTCATCCTCAATTTTAATGCGAAGCCGACGGATATTTACATCCACGATCTTCAGCTCACCTTCATATTCCCTGCCCCATACCGCACAAAGAATATCCTCTCGTGATAAAGCACGGCCAGGGTTCTGCATAAACAGCTTCAGAATCGCATATTCCACCTGTGTCAGGCGGATGCGGTTGCCGTTCTTTTCCAAGGTATGGTTCCTGGTGTTCATCACAAAGGGTTCCTGTAACAGCAATTCGCCGTTGCCGTTACTGTCACCGCCCAAACGGCGGAAAAGGGCATCAATGCGGGCAGTCAACTCTGCAGGAGAAAAAGGTTTGGTAACATAGTCATCTGCGCCATTCATCAGACCCGTTACCTTGTCCATTTCCTGTGTACGGGCTGTGAGCATAATCACGCCGATCTGCTTGCTGGCCGCGCGAATACGACGGCAGACTTCGAAGCCGTCGATATCCGGAAGCATAATATCCAGAATGGCAACGCCGACATCTGGGTTTTGCTGCAGCTTCTGCAATGCCTCTTCACCAGTGCCTGCCTCAATGACATCATAGCCTGCTCGCTTGAGATTGATGACAACAAAGCTGCGAATATTGATTTCATCTTCAAGAATCAGTACTTTTTTCATTTCCCTATCTCCTTTTACGGCTCGCCAGTCTTCCAATCCTCCAAAATCAGATGGAAGCTGTTGATGAGACCTTCTTTTGTAATGTTATAATTGGCGGAAGCAGTTTCCAAATCTACAGCATAAACAGCCGATTGCGACCTGTAAAGAACAATTCGATTATTGACCGCTGCTTGCTCTTCCCGGTTTTGTCCGGTCAGAACATACAGTGTCATTACCTTTTCACTTTCGGAATAATCTGCATTCCAAACACTGAAGATATAGGTATTACCCTGCTGTTGTACGAGTACACGACTAGGCACCTGAGTGTCCAGCTGCAGATACCAGCCGCCGATGAAATTGTGGAAGGTATACACCTTATCCGTTTCTTTGCCCTCTGAATCCATAGTATACCACCGGATCAGGTGCTGATTGTCAGCGCCGGTAGCATCTTCTGGCAAAACCATTCGAATCAGACTTGGAAGCTCCAAAGTGCCGTCGTTATCAATATCATCCGCAAAAACATAATAATTCCGAAGGGTTTGCACGCTGGTACCGGAATCATTGGAAAGCGTAACATTGACAAAGTTGCCGTCATTCAAAGCAAAGACATCCGTAATAATAGCGCTGGAACCTACCGCACTGGCAACATAAACAGCCGGTGTGCCGTCGTTTAGTTTACTGATCATAATCCGTTTGATGTTGTCTACCGGTTCGGACATCGAAACCTCCACGGACCGCTCAATGGTGCCCTGGCGGGCACTGTAGAGTTCTGCAACACCGTTTATGTCGCCTGCATTACCAGGGCGAAGAACAAGTAATTCGGAGATCCTGTCGCCATTCAGATCCGGGCAAACAAATTTAGAATAGTTTGTGGTGACCATATGCTCGACAAGGCCTTTATCCATAGAGTAGACAGAAACAGAACGAAGTACCTGATCACTGACTTGACGGCCAACCACCATTTCATAACCGCCACTGTTATTCAGGTCGACATATTCAATCTGTTCAAAAGCAGTTCCAGTGCTCTCAATGGTTTCCACCAGGGAGTACTCATCATCGTAACCCGAAAAGATCAGTATTTTCAGCGGTTTATCGCCGTTACCGATGGCAAAAACGATGTACTCTACTTCTCCATCACCGTCCAAATCAGCTATCTGTACGGTTTGACGGTTATCACCGGAAACAGGAGCGCAGTAATTCAGACCCGACATATACTTGTCAATCTGAGACTGGATATTGGTATAGGTCTTCGACCGCTTCGGCAAAGAATATAGTTCGTCAACGGTGCGCATATTACAGCCGGAAAGAGCGAGAACTGCCGTGACCAGCATAAGTAATATGCATATCTTTTTTTTCACTGCATTCTCACCCCTTTCGATCAATTTATTATAGCACAGATTTTCGAAAATGCCAAGCTATTTCAGCACAACATTTTGGCTGCCTAAAAGATTTTTAAGTTCCTGAAGCATCACATCGTCCAATTTTGCCTGTGTACCCCGACGCAACCGGGTGTCCGCAAAGAAGATCACCACTTTTGTTTCACCTGGGAACATACCCAGGATCGCCTTAACCTTGCGGTAGCGAGGGTCAGACTCACCGCTAAGCTGAAGGTACAGGGTCTGCGGCACAGCTGATTTTGGCACAACATTCATAACAGAGACCGGCTCGGAAAAATCGGAAATCGGTCTTGCCCGATTGATCACGATTTGGGGTTCCTTGTCGTCACGAATGGAAAGCCTGCCGGTGATGACCACAGGGCTGTTTTCCCGCAGATAGCCGCCATACTGGGAAAGCACATTGGAAAATGCCAGCATTTCGATGGATGCGGTATCATCCTCAACAGTTACATAGGCCATCATGGAGTTGTTTCGGGTAGTCTTCATTTTTACATTCTGTACGATACCGGCAATGCTTACAATAGCGTCATCCTGATATGGATGCTCTTCATCCATCAGTTCGCCGATGGGAACAACGCGGGAATTCTTTAAATAGGGGCGGTAGTCGTCCATCGGATGACCGGAAAGGTAAATGCCTGTGGTTTCCTTCTCCATTGCCATCAAGTCTGCACGACTCAATTCGGCCAGTTTCGGAATCACAATACCGGCGGATTTGTCGTCATCATCCAGCATAGAGAATAGCCCCAGCTGACCCTCCAGATTTTTCTTCCTGGTTATGGCAACGGTATCCATCATACTGTCGTAAACTGCAAGGAGTTCGCTGCGGTGGTATCCAAAACAGTCCATTGCACCGCATTTGATGAAGTTTTCTACGGCTCGCTTGTTCAGCTCGCCCTCTCCCATTCGTTGCAGAAAATCTTCCAGAGATTTGAACGGACCATCTTCCACCCTTTTTGCAGCCATACTGCGGATCAAACCACGGCCGACATTTTTAACTGCACCCAAACCGAAGCGAATGGCATTCCCTTCAACCGTGAAATAATCTTCAGAATGATTGATATCTGGAGGGAGGGTTTCGATACCAAGTTCCTTGCATTCCCGGATATAGCCGGAGATCTTCATCGCAGAATCCAGCACAGAGGTCATCAGTGCCGCCATATACTCCCTGGGGTAGTGGCACTTAAGGTAAGCCGTTTGGTAGGATACAACGGCGTAGCAGACAGCGTGGGCCTTGTTAAAGGCATAGTTGGCAAAGTCAACGATCTCGTCATAGATAGACTGTGCCACAGATTCCGGCACACCGTGACCAATACAACCGGTAATTCCCTGCTTCGGATCGCCGTAAACAAACACCCTGCGCTCCGACTCGATGACTTTCATCTTCTTCTTGGAAATTGCCCGCCGGATATTATCTGCCTGTCCCATTGTATAGCCACCGAGACTACGGAATATCTCGATCACCTGCTCTTGGTAGACGATACAGCCGTAGGTGACCCTCAGAATCGGCTCCAAAAGCGGCGTTTTATAAGTGATTTTCCGGTGATCCAGCTTATTGGCAATAAATCTGGGTATGGAATCCATAGGACCGGGGCGATACAATGCCACGATCGCAGTCAGATCTTCGATGGAAGTGGGTTTCATATTGATGCAAACGCCGGTAATGCCAGCGGATTCCAGCTGAAAGACGCCCTGAGTTTTGCCTTCTGCTAACATTGCAAAAGTTTCAGGATCGTCATCACGAACCTTCGCAATATCAAAATCCGGGTGCTTCTTCCGAATCTCCTGCTGTGCCTGTTCAATGACAGTCAAATTTCGAAGGCCCAAGAAATCCATTTTCAGAAGACCAAGCTCCTCAATGGTGGTCATTGTGTACTGGGTAACGATGGTATCATCGTTTTTGGAAAGAGGCACATAGCTGCAAACGGGATCTGCAGTTATGACAACACCGGCGGCGTGGGTGGAGGTGTTTCTTGGCATACCCTCCAGGCCGCGGGCTGCATCGATTAACTTCCGCACCCGTTCGTCCTCATCGTACATTGCTTTCAACTGGGGAGATGTTTTCAGGGCCTCGTCCAGGGTAATATGCAATGTGTTTGGAACGGCTTTTGCAACCACATCTGCTTCTGCGTACGTGAAGTTCATCGCTCTTGCCACATCACGGATAGCACCACGGGCTGCCATTGTTCCAAATGTGGCGATCTGCGCTACGTGATCATCGCCGTACTTACGGGTTACATACTCAATGACTTCTCCCCTGCGTTCCTGGCAGAAGTCCGTATCAAAATCAGGCATACTGACCCGCTCCGGATTCAGAAAACGCTCGAAAATAAGAGCATACTTCATAGGATCCACTTCCGTAATATGCATACAGTAGGCAACAATGGAAGCAGCACCGGATCCACGTCCCGGACCCACAGGAATTCCCTGCTCCTTGGCATAACGGATGAAATCCCAAACGATCAGATAATAGTTGACATATCCCATACGGCTGATAACACCGATTTCGTATTCCAGCCGTTCCTTATAGCTTTCTGGAGGATCGGCATATCGCTCAGTAAAACCGTCATAGCACAGTTTTCTGAAATATGCCTCGTTGGTATATCCATCCGGTACAGGAAAAGACGGCAGATGATACTCATTGAAAACAAATTCCAAATTGCACATATCTGCAATTTTCACTGTGTTTTCAAATGCTTCGTCGCAGTTGGGGAACAATTGACGCAGTTCCGCTTCACTTTTTAGGTAAAATTCATCGGTTTCAAACTCAAACTTTCGGTTGGGGTCATCCAGTGTTGTTCCGGTCTGCACGCACAGCAATACATCCTGCATTTGTGCGTCTTCCTTGCGCAGGTAGTGGGCATCATTGGTAACCACAAGCGGAAGTCCGGTTTCCCGGGCCAGCCGCATAATGCCCTGATTAACAGCCTGCTGCTTATCGATACCGTGATCCTGCATTTCCAGATAGAAGTGTTCCGGCCCAAAAATGTTCGACAGGCGCAAAGCATACGCCTTAGCAGCATCATAATCCGATTCCATTAAATATTGAGGCACTGCACCGGCAAGACAGGCAGATAGAGCGATCAATCCCTCGTGATACTGTTCAAGGAGCGCAAGATCCACTCTGGGTCGTCCGTAAAAGCCTCGTGTAAAGCCTTCCGAAACCAAATAGCAAAGGTTTTCGTAGCCCTTGCGGTTTTTACAAAGAAGCACCAGGTGATATGGCTTATTGTCGATACCGTGAACACGGTCTTCCATACCTCGGCGGGCAACATAAATCTCACAGCCGATGATCGGTTTGACACCGGCAGATTTTGCTGCTTTGTAAAAATCAATACAGCCATACATAACACCGTGGTCTGTGATGGCGATGGAAGTTTGTCCCAGCTCCTTGACCCGGTCCATCATATCTTTGATCCGGCAAGCACCGTCCAAAAGGCTGTATTCACTATGCACGTGCAAATGTACAAAACTCATACTACAGCCTCCTTTGCCAATTCCGTGAGTTTTTTCAATCGGTGATTCATTGCCGGCTTTGAGATGGGCGGTTCCATCATTGCCGCCAGCTCAGAAAGAGAGGATTCAGGATTCATTTCCCGGGCAATCAATGCCTGATGCAGTTTTTTGGGAAGATGCTCAACCAAGCCCCTTTCCCGCAGGATACGAATGGATGCAAGCTGTTCCTGAGCGGCATCCACCACCTTCGATGTGTTGGCCTCATCACAGTTGCAGCGCCGATTGACCTTGTTGTTCAGTTCCTTTTCCAGTTTTGCTTCCATAATACCCATTGCAGCTACCGGTGCACCAAGATAGGTTAGAAAATCAGATATCTGATCACTTTGCTTCAGATACAGAACCTGCCCACCGTTTCGACTGGCTGTTTTTGGGTAAAAAGACAGTACCTCCTGCATCAGCGTATAGGTTTCACGGGCAACACTGGTGTGGGTAGTGCTCAGTTCCAGGTGATAGCCTTTTTCCGGATCTGTTACTGAACCGCCGGCAAGAAAGGCTCCCTTGAGAAATGCGCATTTGCAACAGTCATATTCTACGATCGGCAGGTTGACATGGAGCGCCAGAGTGTCCTGAACATTAAAACCAAAGGCATCCATAATCAATTCAATTTTTTCCGGATCATAAATTTGGAAAATCAGCTTACCCGGGGCTTCCAAACTAGGAAAACTATCGAATTCAATGCCAAATGCCTTATGGAAAAGTTTGGGTAAAATATAGGCAAATTCCCGACTCTCCGTAACGATTTTCAGAGAATCAGAGCGGAACGTGTTACTGAACAGGAGAACGCCGAAGCATTGCGCCTGCGCACAGCAGGTTTTTGTGGGCACGGTACGGCAAACTTCCATTTTAGCCGAACCGGAAAACGATATTGCCATTGCCGTACCTCCTTTTCATTATTGCTGCACCCAAAGGGCAAGTGCAGGAAAAATATTGTAAATTCGCGCAAAAATACCTGCCATCTCACGGGACGGATCCACTGGTGTCATAGAGCCAACCTCAACAGTTAAGGATGGGATTCCCAAAGAGTCAATAGCCCAATCCTTATAGCCAGCAGAGTCCAGACCGTAATCATTCATAATCACGTAGCCGGAGATGTCTCGAATCTTTTCTGCCAGCTTCAAAGAAAGATAATTTGTGTTCGAATTATCGCCGTACATATAATAAAGCACATTGCCTTTTGTGTGGAAACTAAGTGTCGCTTGAAAGGCGTAACGCAAGGTGTAGTCCCGAAGTGCGCGGGTTTCTGACGCCGAAAATGTTGCTTCACCGGCATAAAGCTTATAGGAAGGCTGGGTAACGCCGTCGACAATGCCCCAACCTGCATCAAAATTTCGGTTCAGATCAACACCCAGCCCGTTGGCTTTCCACACCGTGGCATAAGCGCTCATAGAAAGATCTGTGTATCCCAGAGAAATATCTCGGTAATAAATTTCCTTTTGGGCATCCGTTAACTGACCGGTTTGTGCGATTGCAACACCGTCCGGATTCACCATTGGGATGATGTGATAGCATACATCGCCGTAGCCCAGCATACCGTGGTCCAGCCAGTAATCTGTCATAGCCATAATGAGCCAAGTAGTTACATACTCACAACCGTGAACCGAAGCGTGAAACAGAATGTGATTTTCTGCATCTGCGCTGCCGATCCGAATTACCGGAATATCTTTCCCCAATTCACTTGTGCCGATCGTTTCCACTGTCAGACAATCAGAATATGCCTGCTCCAGGGCGGCAATATCATCCATCATCATTTCGTATGTATAGATGCTGACAAATTCCACAGTATCCAGATTGCCGGAAAGGTAGCCTTCTTTAACGGGCTGGATATAGTAAGAAAGGACGTAGCCGACCTTGTTCTTATACCGTACTTTCGCAAAGTTCTTTTGCCATCCAATGACTTCCATAGCCTCACCTGCGTAAATGGTCGCTAATGATTTCGCGCTGGTAGAGGCACTTTTGCGTAAACTCATCGAACTTTCGCAGGATGCATACCACAAAGTATCCATTGCAGGATCAAAATAGGTTTCAATGTCGTAACCGTCTGTATCAGAATAGTGCCACCACTCCTGTGAGTAGGGCTTGAAGCCGTACTTGACCATTACATCTTCCAAAAGCTGCGCATTTCCAGCAGCTTCCGGTGAACAATCACTGTAATCTCGGTTGCCAAGAGTTGTGAAGTCATCAAATCCGGAGGGCATCTCCAGTTCTTCGCCGGTCTCAAGGTTGATCAATGTCAGATCTACCGCACTGCCACGACAATGGGAACGGGTACCTGTGAGGGGATTGGACACATAATTTGAATCGGGACAAGCCTCCCACAGAGCTGCCTGAGCGCTTAAAGGACGGAATGCGTCCCAAATCAAAAGACCGATCCCCTGCTTCTCCAGTTCCGCGCTGACCTTCTTCAGCTTGACAATAGTGCCATAGCGCAAGTAAGCATCTTCAAAATCATAGATGCGTTCCCCGGTAAGATTATCTTCGGTTGCGTAGTACAGATGTTGCTGAATATTCGCAATATAATCGCTGACCTTTACCAGCAACTGCGCATCCACATCCGGCGCAGGCTCGGTTGGTATTGGTTCCGTGGGCAGTTCCGTAGGTGTAATCTCCGTTGGTGTTGGCTCAGTGGTTTCTGGTGGAACGGATGTCTCTGGCGGTTGTGTTTCCGACGTTTCAGGGACAGTCGGTTCCGTTGGGAGGGTGGTTTCTGAAGGAATTGTTGTTATCAAATCTGCACTTTCAAGCGTTGTCGTAGGTGCATTTGTTTGCGCAACTGAGTCAGTTGCCGAGCACCCCGGTGAGCTAAAAAGCAAAGCTATCAACGCAGCAGCGGCAATCCATCGTTTCATTCTTACCTCCAAGGTTACCAAATTCTGACTTCCGGCTCTAGGCGAATACCGGATTTCTCAAAGACAATATCAGAGACATCCTGTAAAAGATTTCTCACATCCGCGGCGGTTGCATTCCCCAAATTCACCACGAAGCCTGCGTGTTTAGTGGAAACCGCAGCGCCGCCGATGGTATAACCTTTCAAACCGCTTTGATCGATCAGTGCCGCAGCATAACCGCCAACCGGCCGTTTAAAGGCAGAACCTGCCGATGGCATATTCAAAGGCTGAGAAGTACTTCGCTTCTCTTGCAGCTCCTTCATTCGATCCCGGATCGCCTCAGGACTACTGGGAGTCAGTGCAAAATCAGCGCAGATGACAATTTCTCCGCTTTCTTCCAGCAGGCTATGACGGTAGGAAAAATCCATCTGATCTGCGCTGAGGATTCTTACCTTACCCTTACAGTCCATCACAGTTACGGATTCGACGACATCTTTGATCTCACCGCCGTAGGCACCGGCATTCATATAAATGCCACCGCCAACCGTACCGGGGATTCCGTGCGCAAATTCCAAGCCGGAAAGCCCCAGTTTTGCTGCAAAAACCGCTGCACGGGTCATCGTTACACCGGCCATAATCCGAATATGGGTTGGATCGTACTGGGAAATGCCATCAAGGCAGTCTTTTAAGCATATAATAACGCCGGGCATTCCCTCGTCTGGGGCCAAGACGTTGGTTCCGGCACCCAAGATACGGAACTTTTCGCCTAATTCATCACATATGAGAAGAATTTCCGCCAGCGCTTCGGCAGACCTAGGAAAACACATAACCTCAGCTTCCCCACCGATACGGAAAGAGGTGTGTGCAGACATTTTTTCGTTAAATTTCAATTCACATACAGGATTTTTATCCTGTAGTGCAAGCTGTAAAGTCGTTAACACCATCATAAACGCCTCCGGGTGTATGATATCTTTTATACTATAACACACATAACCGAAATATGCAATTCAAAAAACAAAAAACAGCCGCCCAATTGAGGGCAGCTGCATTTGATATCCGTTTTACTTTTCAACGATTTCCAGCACTTCCATTGGGCAAGCCTTCACGCAGATACCGCAGGCAATGCATTTGGAAACGGGGTTCTCGGCCTTATGGACCATAACCTTCATAGGGCAGACCTCGACGCACTTGCCGCACTGGACACAGAGCTTCTTGTTGATCATATAAACACCGGTCTTGGGATTCTGAGTGATGGCACCGTGCTCACAGGCCTTCATACACTTACCGCACTGGATGCAGATCATCGGCTTCGCACCGCCGTTTTTACCCGCAACGATCTGGATGCAGGAATAATCGGGATGGAACTCTTTGTAGAATGCTGTGGAGCAAGCGTCAACACACGCCAAGCAAGCCATACATTCTACATTTTTCTTAACAGCAAGCTTTTTCATATCAGAGGATTCTCCTTTATGTAATCTTAATCTCCTGCATTATAATGCAAAAAAAGGAAAATAGCAATGGGATTTTTCATTTTTCGTAAATTTCACTCAAATTTACCAGTCTAACGGCGAAAATTCGGGCAATACTAGCCTTGAAGCCAGACTTCAAGGAGGAAAAATATGAAAAAGACAGCAATCATCATTATGACCTTTGTCCTTACCGCGTGCCTGATGACCGCATGCCGCAGAAATCCTGCAACGGAGACCCTGCCTACTACCACTACACCTGTAACAGTTATGCCCAGCACTCCGGTTGCAACCACGCCCAGCACATCACCCACTACCCGTCCGACAACCACACCTGCGACTACTGAGAATCACGGCACCACCGACGGCACTAACGGCACTACGACCGACGAAGGCCGTGGTATGCGCGGTATGCGCGGTATGCGCTGAAAGTCAGGCTTTGTCCTGACTTACATACTCGGACCAGTCCAGTGTAAAAGAACCATCTTCTCGCAGTAAGCAGGGAATGCCAATGGCATTGGCAGCTTTTATGCTGTCAAACAACGGATCTTCCCGCAGTGACAGAAACTCCTTTAAATGTTGCAAAGAATCTGCAAAATCCAGAAATTGGTAACTAACCCCTTCCCTATCCAGTTCTGCGCGACAGTCAACGCAGTCCTTGCAGAGCATAGAACCGTAAATTTTTAGCATAAATTCCTCACAAAATGGTTATGTACCGGGTAATGTTCTTTTTCATCCGTTGGGCGGCATCGACAGCAGCTGCAATGTAATCGGTGTCATCGACATCCTCAGTTTTCCAGGCGGCAGTAACGGAAGGACCGGCGCAAACTGCTGCACCGTAGCCGAATCGGTCAAAGGCATAGCTGCAGTTTTTTGCATTGCCGCTTGGATAGTCCAGCCCGTCTACCAACAAGAAAGTCCGGTTGTGTTTTAAACGCATCTGGCGCAAGCTCTCAGGAGAACTCGCCGCTGCAACGGCACCGATCTGGGAATATGCACATTTAGCAAGGATTGTTTCACCGCAGCGGGCAACCATTTCAGCGGTGGCAGAATAAACATGGCGAGTGCCAGTCAAAAGGTCCTGAAGCTCCGCAGCCGTTTTATTTGGAGACCGCACGGCAACAAACAATGCTTTACCTTCTTTACAGTATGGAATAAATGGCTTGACAGCGTCGCTACCGATATACGGGCAAATCAAGGTTGCATCGCAAGGATAGGTATCCGTACCATAGATTGTTTCAGAAATTCGGTCAGCAGCCCAAGGGGAAAGCAGTTCAGGGGCATCCAAAATCACATAATATCCCTTTTCCCCTGCTGTCTTCAGCAATTTCTGCAAATATACAAGTCCTTCGGAACCTAACAGAGCAAATGCACCAAACGAAAATCGGACAGCTGGAACGATTTCCAGTAGCCCATCCAGTAATTCATTGCAAAAACGGAAATAAGCTTTGGAAGCACTTCCCTCTTCTTTCAAAAGATGGTTTGGCAAAGCATCAGGCTTGATGCCAAAGTCAATGACGGACGGATTTTTCATTTTTCTTATCTTTTCGTGGAGCTTATCAATGGACATTTTGTATCCTCCGTTCTTTTTTCTTGATTATATCACATTTTCAAACGGAATTACAATATGAAATGTGGATTTTTCCAACCGAATATCCCGTCGAAAGGGGCATACTAATGCCGAAGGGAGGGATTCTTATGAAAATTTCCGGTTTGGCGATTTCTATGGGTGTTGGCGCAGCTGTCGGTGCAGTGGCGGCGATGATGCTGCCGAAGCAAAGCACTGCAAGAAAGCTGGTAAACAAAGCAGCTTGCGCGGTCGAGGAAGCAGCTTGCACTGTAACTGACAAAATCAGCAACAAATTAGATATGTAAAAAATACGGGAGGCAGCAGCCTCCCGGTAATTTTACTGAATTTTCAGCACAATTGTATCCTTTTCTACAGAAATATGAATGGTAGAAATAGGATACTCAAAAGATTCAATGATCTTTTCAGAGATCGGATCTTCCAGATCCCGCTGAATCGTTCTGCGCAGATTTCGCGCACCGTAAGTCAGAGAATATGCTTTCTTAACCAAATACTGCCGCAGGTTTTCATCCCAAGTAAGAATCAGGCCACGGTCAATAAGGTTATCTTTCAGCTCGGAGAGCATAATGTCTGCAATATTCAGGAAATTCTCTTCCGTCAGATGATTGAATGTGATGATCTCATCCACCCGATTGATAAATTCCGGACGCAGGAAGCTACGAAGCGCCTTCATAGTCTTTTCCTGCAACATATCACCATCGGATCTGCCAAAGCCCATCCCGCCCACACTGCCTTCCGAGCCTGCGTTAGAGGTCATTACAATGATGGTATTTTCAAAATTCACTGTTCTGCCCTGGGCATCCGTGATCCGACCGTCATCCAGAACCTGCAAAAGAACATTCAGGACATCCGGATGCGCTTTTTCAATCTCGTCAAAGAGGACCACGCTGTAGGGCTTACGGCGTATCTTCTCAGTCAGCTGACCAGCCTCATCATAGCCAACATAACCAGGAGGAGAACCGATCAGTTTGGACACCGTATGCTTTTCCATATATTCGGACATATCCAAACGGATCAGACTGTCAACGCTGTCGAACAGGTCATCAGCGAGACGCTTGACCAACTCAGTTTTTCCAACACCCGTAGGACCGACAAAAATAAAGGAAGCGGGGCGCTTTTTGGCAGAAATACCAACTCTGTGGCGCCGAATGGCACGGGTGACGGCATCAACTGCCTCATCCTGACCAACAATATGCTCAAGTAATCGGTCTTTCAAGCCGCTGATCTGCTGGTACTCCTGTGCCTTGATCTTGGACGCGGGAATTTTTGTCCAAAGTTCAATGATCCTGGCAAGGTTTTCCATCGTTACTGCAGGGGGCGGGATCTGCTCCAACTGCTCAATTCTGTCTGCGACCTGGCACAGCTTGCTGCGGATATGAGCGAGGCGCTCATAATGCTCATTTTCTGTATCTTCCGTAAGCATCTGCAGCTCCAGTTCATAGTCATCCCGCTCCTTGCGCTTTTCCGCAAGTTCGGAAATCTCCTTGCAGCGAAGATTTACATCGGAACAAGCCTCGTCAAGCAGGTCGATAGCCTTATCCGGCAGAAAACGATCCGTAATATATCGCTCGGACAGCACGACGCATTGCCTTGCGATTTCAGGAGAAATGGAAACTCCGTGGAATTCTGAATAGTTTTTTGCAATTCCTTGCATAATTTGGCAGGCTTCCTCGATGGAAGGCTCCGAAACAGAAACTGGCTGGAAACGACGCTCTAACGCAGCATCTTTCTCGATGTGTTTTCGGTATTCATTGAATGTGGTTGCACCGATGACCTGAATCTCACCTCTGGAAAGTGCGGGCTTCAGGATATTGGCAGCATTCATAGAGCCCTCTGCATCGCCGGCGCCCACCAAATTATGGACCTCATCGATCACAAGAATGATGTTTCCGCATTCCTTGATCTCTCCGATGAGGCTTTTCATTCGGCTTTCAAACTGACCGCGGAACTGGGTGCCAGCCACCAAAGCTGTCAGGTCCAGCAAAAACACTTCCTTGTCCCTAAGTTTATAAGGTACATCACCTGCGGCGATGCGCTGGGCAAGGCCTTCCGCAATGGCAGTTTTACCAACGCCAGGCTCACCGATCAGACACGGGTTATTCTTCTGACGGCGGTTCAATATCTGAATCACACGCTCAGTTTCAACATCACGACCGATTACAGGATCCAGCTTTCCGGATCTGGCTCTACCTGTCAGATCCATACAGTAGTTATCCAGGAACTTATGCTTTTTGCCCTTACGCTTTCCTTTCTCTTTGCTCTCCTTTCCTTCAGTAGGCTCATCCTGCTTAGGTGCGGGAGTTTCGGAGACAGGTGCAGGCGGATTTGCACTGCCAAACAGCTGATTCAGTAACGGGAATGTGGCAGTTTGGGAGTCCATATCGTCGTCATCCTGGTCTCCCTGATCGATCTGCGCAAACATACTGCTCATTTCATCACTCAAGCTATCCAGGTCCTCATCTGAAAAGCCCATTTGCTTCACTGCCTGATCGATCTGGGGAATACCCAGACTGCGGGCACATTTCAGACAATAGCCTTCATTCAGCGTCACGCCGTTTTCAATCTTTGTGATAAATACAACAGCAATATTCTTTTTACATTTGGTACACAGTTTTGGTTGCATAGAGTATCGCTCCTTTCTGCACAGTATAGCACAGAAAAACTGAAAAAGAGATAATAAATTGTGAACAACAAGATGTTAATCGGCAGTCGCTTCAAACATCTCAACTCCATCGTCATACCACAAGTGGGTCATATACAGCCCGCCGGGAGGCACGGTGGGACCCGCCGCTGTACGGTTGCCGGATTCCAAAATAGCGCCAATCTCCTCAGGCTTGATTTTTCCCTCCGCTGCATAGACTACTGTTCCAGCCATGGCCCGGGCCATATTATAAAGAAAACCGTTGGCGCAGACCTTCAAGCGGATAAGGTCACCATCGCGCTCAACATTATAATAGAATACGGTTCTAACGGTAGATTTAACATCTGTTCCGACACTGCGCACAGCGGCAAAATCGTGGGTGCCAACAAATCTGTCTGCCGCCGCCTGCATAATCCTTTCATCCAAATGCTTGGGATAGAACCAGGCACGGTTCACATAGAACGGATCTTTTAATCTGGAATTATAGATCAGGTAAGTATACTCCTTTTTTGCGCAGGAACCAATGGCGTTGAAGCCATCGTGAACCTCGAATGACTTTCTAACCACAATATCAGCAGGCAAGTGGGTATTAAGGGCGTACGGAAGACGGTCGACAGGAATCGTGGATTCGGTTCGGAAATTGGCCACATAGCATTTTGCGTGAACGCCGGCGTCAGTCCTGCCGCAGCCGGTAACGTGAACACTGTGACCGACCACCATAGCAATGGCTTTTTCCAGTGTTTCCTGAACTGTTGCAAGGTTTTTTTGTGTCTGCCAACCGTGATATGCTGTTCCCAGATAGGTCAAAATCAAGGCAATATTACGCATAATCTACCTCACAGGCCAAAATGCCGCAGAACAATCGCAGCAGCAAGCAAAAGGAGCGTAAAACCATAGCCCTCAAAATCCAACCGCTTATAGCGCAGCAATTTCATTTTCGTTCTGTCGGTTCCGCCCTGATAGCAGCGGCATTCCATTGCTGTGGCCAACTCATCAGCACGACGGAACGCACTGACAAACAGCGGCACCAAAATCGGCACCAACGCCTTGACTCTTTGAATCAAATTACCGTTTTCAAAATCCGCACCTCTCGCCTTTTGCGCTGACATAATTTTATCGGTCTCCTCGATCAACGTGGGAATGAAGCGCAGTGCAATGCACATCATCATTGAAAGCTCGTGAACCGGTAGCTTAATCTTCTTAAGGGGGCTCAGCAAGGATTCCAGCCCGTCTGTAAGGGAAATCGGCGAGGTGGTATAGGTCAAGAGGAATGTGCTGGTGATCAAAAGCAGAATCCGCAACAGCATAAACACCGCACGGATAACACCCTCGAAGGTGATGGTAATTTTCCAAACCTGTACCAAAACCGTCTCACCGTCCGTAAAGAACAGATTCAAAATAGCAGTAAAAGCAAGAATGAAGATCAGCGGCTTCATTCCTTTGACAAAGGATTTGACCGGGATACGGGAAATGGCAATGCAGGCAATCAAAAACGCAGCAAGGAGGCCGTAAGCGATCCAACCGGATGCTAAAAATAATGAAACAATATAAATTACAAGGCAAACCAGTTTGGTTCTGGGATCCAGTCTGTGAATGGGAGACTTCCCCGGGAAATACTGACCGAGGGTAATGTCTTTAATCATAGCATTTCCCTCCTGCAATTTTTTTGATTGCAGCAACTGCCTGTTCCATAGTATAGATTGGTTCAACCGGTAATCCCATCTGCTTTAAACGCAGAAAAATTCTGGTAAGCTCTGGAATATCCAACCCCATCTCCACCAATTCCTCTGCCCTGGGGAAGACTTCATCCGGTGTTCCATCCATAGCAAGATGTGCGCCGTTGAGGACAATCAGGCGGCTTGCAAGCCGGGCAACATCGCTCATAGAGTGGCTGACCATCATAACTGTAGCATTCTTTGACTTGCGATAATTTTCAATGTTCAAAAGGATATCTTCCCTGCCGGCTGGATCCAGTCCCGCAGTAGGTTCGTCCAGGATCAAAACCTCCGGTTCCATAGCGATTACACCGGCAATAGCCACCCGGCGCTTTTGTCCGCCAGAAAGGTCAAACGGAGAAACAAGAAGCTGCTCTCTTGTCAGGCCTACCAATTCCGCAGACTCCAGAACTCGCCGATCTACTTCAGCTTCATCAAGACCCATATTTTTCGGTCCAAAGGCAATGTCTTTATAGACGGTTTCTTCAAATAGCTGGTATTCAGGGTATTGGAAAACCAAGCCCACACGAAAGCGCGCCTGTCTCGTTGTTTTTTTGTCAGACCAGATATCCTGACTATCCAACAATATTTCACCGGATGTCGGCTTTAACAGTCCATTTAAATGCTGCATTAGCGTGGACTTACCGGATCCTGTATGGCCGATAACACCAATGAACTCTCCCCTCTCTACAGAAAAACTGACATTTTCCAGAGCGATATGTTCAAAGGGGGTACCGGCGCTATAGATATGTGTTAAATTTTTGACCTCTAAAATAGGTGCCAATGCTTATCCCTCCCGCGGGTCAGACCTTAAGAATTTCACAAAGTGTCTGCGCGCATTCTTCACTGCTCAGCCTGTCTAACGGCAGGTTAAAGCCGTGTTTGTTCAGTTCATAGCAAAATTCGACAGACTCCGGAGCCGCAAGGCCAATCTTGTGAAGCAGTTCCACCTGAGAAAAAACTTCCCTTGGCGTACCATCAGCGGCAATCTTGCCTTTGTCCAATACAATAACACGCTGCGCAAGGGCAGCTTCATCCATATGATGGGTGATCAGCACAACTGTAATGCCTTTAACGCTATTCAGATTTGAAATCGTATCCATTACCTCCCGGCGTCCCCGGGGGTCCAACATAGCGGTGGGCTCATCTAAAACGATGCACTTGGGCTCCATAGCAATGATTCCTGCGATGGCTACACGCTGTTTTTGTCCGCCGGACAGAAGATGGGGTGCGTGCTCGCGATACTCGTACATTCCCACCTGCTTCAGCGCCCGATCCACTCTGTTTCGGATTTCAGGACTGGAAATGCCAAGATTTTCCGGTCCAAATGCCACATCTTCTTCCACCACGTTTGCTACGATCTGGTTGTCCGGATTTTGGAAAACCATACCCACGGTGCGGCGAATGGCCATCTGCTTTTCGTCATCAGCTGTGTCCATTCCAAAAACATACGCTTTACCGCCATCCGGCAGCAGTATGGCATTCAAGTGCTTGGCAAATGTGGACTTTCCACAGCCGTTACTGCCAAGAACAGCCACAAAGGTGCCCGGCTCAATATTTAGATTTAGGTCATTAAATACGGCGACGCCGGGCGTGTCATCCACGCCCGGATACGTATACGCCAAATGTTCAACAACAATTGCATTTTGCAATGAAATGCACCTCTTCAAATTCAGGGTGTCCATCTGCCTGTAGAGCCACAAGGCAGCATCATACCAGTAGTTTTCACAGGAAGTCCCAATTCACCCACCTGTGTATGACCGCCGTGATCAGCACCAAACACAACATCCGATGCGTAACCCACAGCCGATGGAGCAAGTCCGGTAGTGTAAGAATTGATAATTACAAATAAAGGGTTATCGGTCAACAACTTCGCAGTTTCCAGCAGGAAAGGATAAAAACTGGTCTCCATTTTCCAAATTTCGCCACTGGGGCCTCTGCCATAGCTGGGCGGATCCATAATGATACCGTCATAACGGCGACCGCGGCGGATCTCACGCTGGATAAATTTGGCACAATCGTCCACGATCCAGTGAATCGGACGTTCGGCAAGCCCGGACGCAACAGCATTTTCCTTTGCCCAAGCAACCATACCCTTGGATGCGTCCACGTGGTAAACCTCAGCGCCACCAGCGGCCGCAGCCAAAGTAGCACCGCCGGAATAGGCAAACAGGTTTAATATCCGAACCGGCCGCTTTGCTGCAGCTTCGGCCACTGTTTCCCGGATAAAATCCCAGTTTGCAGCCTGCTCCGGAAACACACCTGTGTGCTTGAAGTTCATCAGCTTCACGTTAAAGGTGAGATAATCCTTATAATGGATCTGCCAGCGCTCCGGCAGACGGTGGTCAGACCAGTGACCGCCGCCTGTATTGGAGCGAATATACCGGGCATCATACTTTTTCCAGCTGGGATGCTCTTTGGGTGTATTCCAGATCACCTGCGGATCCGGGCGAACCAGAATATGCTTTCCCCAGCGTTCCAGTCGCTCACCGTCCGAGGTATCCAAAACCTCATATTCTTTCCATTGGTCGGATAACCAGATCATGGCTCCTCCTCATCTATTTCTATTGTTGGATCCGGTGGCACGACCACCTGGGAATCCAGATATTTCTGCCAATCAGAAGCCGTATGCCCTGTCGCTTCCAGATATGGCAAATTCTTTCCAATATTCTGATTTTCATCAAAGCCATAGAAGGACAAAGGAAGTCCCTTGGAATCCACCAAATAAATATATTTGTCGGTACTGTAGGCCTTTAGCAATCCATTGCCGATGGCTTGGGAAATGGCATTTTTTTGACTTTCCGTGGTCTTTACAAGTGCTTTTTGAACAACAGTTGCTTTGCCGACAGCAGCCAGCTTCAGGCAGTAGCTGTTGGCAACGGCATCACAATCCTCACAGTAATTCACCAGAACGTGGCAGTCGCATTCTTCTGAGGGGAAGTCCTCTTCATAAAGCTTGACCTTGTCAATGCGGCTGACAGTACGCACATCCAGTTCACAGTTGTCTGTGGCCAGCTTGCCGCAATCAAGACAAATACTGACCTCATACATACCTTGTTCCTCATACAGCAACTCGCTGGACAGGCCCTTATGAAGCGGCTCCATAACCTTCTTCCAAAGACGACAAGCAGGGTTTGTCTTTGTGCCGGTAAGAGTAATTACTTCAGGCGTATCATAACCGCACCAAACTGCAGCGGTATAATAATTGGTATAACCGCAGAACCAACGGTCTTTAAAGCTGGAGGTGGAACCGGTCTTGCCGGCAACATCGATTCCGATAGACTTCAGATCAGCGGCCGTACCTGTACCTGATGCCACAGCATTATCCAGACAGTAATTGATATAGTTGGTGGTTTTCTCGCTGACAATGCGCTCGGAAGTCTGTGTGTTCTCCATAACCATAACGCCTTCGCTGTTATAGATCTTGGTGAACGTTCGGCCTTCCCTGCGGACACCGCCATTGGCAAAGGTAGCATAAGCCTCCGTCATTTCGCGGACAGTAACACCAATTGTAGGTGCACCAAGCGCCAACGGCGCATAGTTAACATCCGAGAAGAATGTGCCAGCGTAATTGTAGTAGTTGTCAGTCAATTGAGAAAGACCAAAGCTATCCTTCGCATAATGGTAGCTGTAGGTTAAACCAATGGAATCCAGAAGGTTGACGGCTACGGCGTTCACAGAGTCGGTCATAGCAGAGAAAATCGTATGGCTCAGGCGATAATCATAATCATCGTTTCGCGGGAAGGGTTTCTCAGCTGTGGTATAATAAAACGGAAGATCTGCAACGACAGTTGCGGGGGTGAAATAACCCAGCTCGATAGCCGGTGCGTACACAGACAAGGGCTTAATGGAAGAACCGGGCTGCAAATCAGCATCCGTAGCGCGATTAAAGGCATCATGAACAGTTTTATCGCCAACACCGCCGGCCATCGCAACGATATCGCCGGTTTCATTGTCAATGATGACAATGGCGGACTGCAGCTGCTGCAGACTCTGTGCCGTGGGTATCTGCGTCAGGTCCGTATAGATTTTGTCGACCTGTTCCTGCACTTCCATATTCAGCGTGGAATAAATGTGGTAACCACCACGGCAGATCAGGCTTTTATAGATATCCTTTGTCGCTTCGTTCCAGGTAACACCGTCACGCTCTGCCATTGCCTGGGCGGCATCCTCCAGAACCGTATCAACGAACCAAGAGTACACATTTTCAGAAGCATCCGCATTAATTTCTGTCAATTCACCGCAGACAGGACAATAATACTTCTCGTCTGCATCCTGAGTAAAGGTGCTTACCTTGCCGTGATATCCGCAAGCCTCATTCAGACAGTCAGCAACTTTATCTCCGGGATCAATGCCGTTCTTCAGAACGATTTCTTCCTCAACATAAGCCAGGTACTCTTCTTCAGTGATATAGCCCTGCACATACATCTGATTGAGCGTGGTGTTACGGCGCTTATAAAGCTGCTCCAAACCCGTCAAACCTTCATCATCAAGCTTGGTACGATAGGGGTTGAACTTGGAAGGGTTGTTGGTAATACTGACAAGTGCTGCGCACTCCGCAACCGTCAGATGCTCCAGCTCCTTGCCGAAATACGTCGCGGCAGCGGTTTTAACACCTTCACATTTGTTGCCAAGGAATATAATATTCAGGTAGTACTCCATAATAATCGTTTTATCATAGTCCTTTTCCAGTTCGATAGCACGGAGGATCTCCATCAGTTTTCGCTGAACCGTAACATCATCTGCCCGTTCATCCTCAGTCAGCAAAACGTTTTTAATCATCTGCTGTGTGATGGAGGAACCACCAGCGCTGCTGGAACCCATAAACATACCGGCACACGCCTTAAGTGTGGTAATCCAGTCAACACCTTGATGCTCAAAGAATCGCTTGTCCTCAATAGCAACCGCGGCATGAACCAGGTCTTGGGGAATATCCTCATAGGAGACCCACTCCTGATCTGTGTCAGCGTGAAGCTTCTGCAGGGTCTGAATATTATCATCCGCATCCAGATAATAGATGTAGGAAGTTTTGTTCAGCTGAATATCGTCCAAAATGGTAATTGCACTTGGAAGAATATCGTTTTGCAGATAATCTGCCAAAGTCATAATGAACACAATCAGACAAATGGCGGCAATGGCCAGCACAGTGACAAAGGCACCGACTGCGATCTTAAATATAGAATAGAAAGCGGTCCACAGACTGCGAAGTGCAGAAAGCACAGGACCCGGCTTCCAGGACTGACGATATACTCTTCTTTTTGGTTTTCTTTCATTCGCCATGCTTTTACCTCCAAAATAGCTACCCTAACGGGCCCGCTCGGTCATAATTTTTTGCTACCGGCATAATCGCACAGAACCAGTCATAGTATTATAGCATATCCAAATGCAAAACGAAAGACTTATTTTCGAAATTATTTTCTCTTTACATTTATTTTACACTTTTTCCATAAATGAAAACATTTAACGCAGTGACACCAACAAGATTCCCCTTGATTTTAATGTCCATTTGGGTTACACTATCAGTAGAGAAAAATGAACGGAGGAAACCACTATGGAGGACTTTTACGGCTCTGATTTTATGACCATTGTCGATGAGGACGGCACGGAATACGAACTGGAAGTTTTGACTACACTGGAGTATAACGGTACCACATATTTGGCAGTGGTCCCCGCGGATGGCGAGGAAATGGGGTTGGATCCACTTGATATCTGTATCCTTAAATCTGTTGACGAAGACGGTGAAAGTATTCTATGCGCTGTAGAAGACGAAGCGGAGCTACAGGCAGTGAATGACCTGATTATGGATCAGATCTACTCCGATCAGGAAACCGAGTAAATATCTGCCTGCTTGGTTCGTGATGCGTCTGTTTGGACCCACATTTTATAATCGGGATGTTTGACTTCCTGTTCGTTTTGCAGACCTCCCGCCTACGCTTTGACGTTAGGTGGACGTTGGGAGCAGTTAAGAACCGGAGCGGCGACCCACCTGCCTTTTTGTGCAGGTCATAACCGGATGCACACGGCCAAAGCGGGTCACAGCATGGGAAGAACGATCTTCTCATGCTGTTTTTTGTTCGGTTATTTCATAGAAATATTGTAAACTTTTTAAAAAAATGCCATTTTAATAAACAAAACACTTGCAACCTGAAGAAATATCAGTTATAATACTACGGTCTATGCGTAAATTTCATTGCGCAGTTACCCCATTATGCACAACGAGAGGAAATGATTACATGAGCGCATCCAACAAGAAGAAGCTCCGCAAGGAGCAGAATGCCGCTGCGCTGACCAAAAAGCAGCAGCAGGCACAGAAAGAGGCCAAGTCCCTCAAAATGTATACCATTACTTTTACTGTAGTGATGGTTTTGGTCATCGCTATTGTGCTTGGCATCCTGCTGAGCAATCCCATTAACAGTTTGGTCAATCAGAATACGGTCGCTGTTACCATCAACGATCATGAGCTGTCCATTGCTGACCTGAGCTACTTCTATGTAGATACCATCGTAGAAGCTTATAACAACATCTACACGCAGTACTATTCACTGTACGGTTCCTACGCTGCTTATTTTATCCCCTTCAGCCTGTACTCCCCTATGGACGAGCAGGAATACACCGGTGATGAGGCAGACGGTTTCGAGACCTGGGCCGATTACTTTATCCACGAAGCCATCGAAAGCGCAAAGTCCGTTTACGCTCTGTACGATATGGCAATCCAGGACGAGCACGTGCTGTCTACCACTGAACAGACCGCACTGAACAATTACAAGTCCACCTTGAAGGCCTATGCTGAACAGCAGGGTTATTCCAGCAGCGCATCCTTCCTGCGGCAGACCTACGGCAACGGTTGTAATGTGAAAAACTACTACAACTATTTCAAGGTAAGCACCTATGCCTCTTCCTACTATTCTGCCTACAAGGAATCCCTGGAGTTTGTTGACGACGATTATCGTGCATACGAACTGGATAAGTACGATGAGTACTCTTCTTTCTCCTATGTTTACTATCTGGTGAGCGTCAGCAGCTATAAGGGCGAAGGCACCAAGAACGAAGAGACCGGCGTAACGGAGTATACCGAGGAAGAGTTGGCACAGGCTCTGGCCGATGCAAAGGCCGATGCCGATGCTCTGCTGGCCGCAGCGCCTGCTGACGCAGATGCATTTGATGCCGCTGTCAGCGCACTGGCCATCAACGCTGAGAAAACCGTAAGTGCTACCGAGTGCGTCAATTATCCCTATTCCTATGTTGCCTCTAACATTCGGGATTGGGTCATCAGCTCTGAGCGCGAGGAGGGCGAGGTCAGCATTGTCCCCGTAGTTAGCGAAACCACGGATGAAGAAGGCAACGTCACCGAAACCGAAACCACCGGCTACTATGTTGTTCTGTTCAACGGCCGTCAGGATCATTTGGATAAGATGGTCACGGTTCGCCACATTCTGATTCAGTTTGAAGGCGGCGAGAAGGACGAGGAGACTGGCGAGACTGTTTACTCCGATCTGGAAAAAGTAACTGCCAAGAACGAGGCCGAAAAGATCTATCAGGAATGGCTGGACGGCGACAAGACCGAGGACTCCTTCTCTGAGCTGGCAAACGAGTACAGTGAAGATAACGACGGCGAAGTCACCGACGGCGGTATTTACGAGAACATCTATGTCGGTCAGATGGTTACGGCCTTTAACGACTGGTGCTTCGACAAGAGCCGTAACCCCGGTGATCATGATATCATTGAGACTGAGTACGGCTATCACATTATGTACTTTGTCAAGACTCAGGATCTGTGCTACCGTGACTATCTGATCAACGAGGATCTGATCACTGAGGCCTGCGAGAAGTTCCTGGAGGATGCAACCAACAGCGTCAAGTACACTGAGGGCAAGCTCTCCCGTATGGAGCGCGACATCATCATTTACAGCTAATTCATCATTGTTAAGAAACCGGATCTGCTGGTCCGGTTTCTTTTTTTGTGTATAATTGTCATTTCCCGGGAAACATTCTCTTGGAGGCGAAAATATGAAAGAGAAAACAAAAAACGCTATTGCAGGCGCCGCTGCAGGCCTTGTAAACGGCGTGTTTGGTGCCGGTGGCGGAATGATCCTTGTGCCGATACTGACTGCTATGACGGATCTGGAAGATGCGGAAGTTTTTCCTGCTTCCGTGTCCACAATTTTACCCATATGTTTTGTTTCATTGACCGTTACCGGATTGAATACGAAGCTGCCGATCAGGGAAGCACTTCCCTATTTTCTTGGCGCTGTGATCGGCGGCATTTTGGTAGGTATTACAGGAAATAAAATACCGGTGAAATGGCTTCACCGGCTTCTGGGGGCACTAATCCTCTGGGGAGGCGTGCGATATTTATGCTAGAAAGTATGCCTGCAGCATTCCTTGTAGGGATTCTCCTGGGATATTTGGCAGGTTTGGGGGTTGGCGGCGGTTCGCTGCTGATTCTGTGGCTGACCATTGTGCTGAACACAGAGCCTATCACGGCACGGGCGATCAATCTGATGTTTTTTATCGCTGCTGCCGGAACCGTTTCTTTGTTTCGTATAAAGCAAGGTAGTCTACAGCTGTCAAAAATTCTTCCGGGAATCATAGCAGGATGCTGCGCCGCAGCGCTTGGCTCTCTTGCCGCGATGTATTTGGACACAAAATACCTTAAAAAACTGTTCGGTGTTTTACTGTTGGCAACCGGAATAAAGGAACTGCTTTACCGACCGCGGAAGTTCAAGTAACCCTCGAGGATCAGTGAGGCTGCCACAGCGTCCACAGTATCCTTCCGTTTCTTCCCGTGATAATTGTGCTGTGATAGGATATTATGGGCTTCCACGGTCGTTCGGCGTTCGTCCCACATCGTTACCGGCAGACCGGTGGCATCCTTGAGCTTTTGCGCAAATTCGCGGCATAACTCCGCACGGACACCCTCCGTGCCATCCATATTTCTCGGCAGACCAACAACCAACTCCCCTACCGAGTTATCCTTTATCAGGCGGACGATGTCGGCAATCGCCTTATCCGTATTTCTGCTAGGAATAACAGTAGTTGTTCCAACAAAGCTGCAGAGCAGGTCAGAAATGGCAACTCCGGTTCTCGCATCGCCGTAATCGATGCCCATAATCTTTTTCATTATCGATTCATCCTTTGCTTTTTTCTATATTATAACGCATACTGTCAAGAATGGGAAGAAATAAAAACAGTGATTAACGATTTAAAATCCAGACGGAACCGTTCAGATAGGCAGCAAAGGTCAACCACGCCAAATATGGCAGCTGAAGCCACGCAGATATCTTATCCAGTTTATAGAAAATCAAGATCATAATCAATACGATAACCCAGAGGAAAATCAGCCACGCAAAGGCAAAGCTATAGGCCATTGCATTGAAGAAAAACAGCGGCCAGAAGAAATTGATCATAAGCTGCGTCATAAACAGGTTCAGCCCCAGCGATCGTTGTGCGGACGGTGCCAACATACTGATTCGGGCTGCACTGATTCCCATCAGAGCAAACAGGATGCTCCATATAACGGGAAATAACCATCCTGGTGGCGACAATGCAGGCTTTATTGCAACTGTATTGTAAATTTCGGTTCCTTCACGACTAAGCAACCCGGAAACAATCCCAACTGTTTCACAGAGAAGGATCCAAAGCCCATAGGTTTTCCATTGATTTTTATCCATTCCGATCACCTCTGTTCACTGTATGCCTGTACGTCTGGAAACTATTCCGCAAAATCACAAAATTTTAGTAAAATTACTGAAAAAAAGCAAAAAAGTTGTTGACTCTGTTGACCATCTGTGATAGAATGACTCTACCTGTGAAAAAATGGGTTTTATTGTTATGCCCTTTTTCAGCTCCGGGCGGCATTGTAGTGGCCGCTTCCTAAATCTTTCTAGCCGGGGTGATACAGGGAGGCAATTATTAAGGAGGTGCCGTTATGCGCGTTAAAGTCACTTTGAGATGCTCCGAGTGCA
>CAYVSU010000002.1:0-60451 GCA_964454215.1 uncultured Oscillospiraceae bacterium
TGACAACGTTTTGACAACAATTTCAGATTATTCATAAATAAAGAGCTAACAGATTATTGTTACAAAGTCTGTTAGCTCTTTTTTGTTTTTGTTTATGTAATCACATAGTAATCGGGATCTAAAATGAATTCGCTGTCAGTAACATCAAGCCAATTTTGGCAAATGATGATTAGTTTGTATATTTTGTCTGTCATAGCTCTTTCAATATCGAAATTGTAGATCTTAATAAAAGAAGATTTTAATTATAAGATTCGTAGCGTAGGCGATTGGGTAGAACTTACATCAAAAGAGCCTAATACCGTTATTGAAGAACTCAAACTATTTGAGTTAGTAATATTTGTCAAACTTTTTGGGGTCACTTCAAAGCGTGGATGTCTGTTCTTGTTTTTTGTTAATGTGGCAGATTCTCAAACTCTTCCTGGGTCAATGTCAGCAGTTCGCCAATGGCTTCGGCAACACCGATCCACTCTCTTCTAACTCCGTCAATACGCAAGAGCCGCTCGTGAACGTGCATATCTTCCCGGATGATCTGCATCATCTGGTCCTTGTCGCTGATCTGGCTGAAAAGGACGATATCCCGCACCCGGTTCATAACATCGCTGTTGTCGTGAATCAGCTGCTCGCCGCTAACGCGGACCGTAACCGCTTGGGTCACATCAGCGGAAACACACACCTGCGTTGTGTTGGTTTCCGGATTCCGGGTGATCTGTACACCGGGCACATTTACCCAAATGTCGGCATCCTTATGGAAGCCCCGCAGGCTGATCGTCCAGTTGCGCGTCTGCGGGATCAAAGACAGATCGCCGACAGCCGGATGGATCGTAAATTCAGCCTCGCTGCCCCACTTCAGTTCCATAGTGGTTTTGGCAAAAGCGCCCCGTTCAAAGTCGCTGTGCTCACCGGCATCTTCATACAGAGTGAACGCATTGTCCGCACCGGGGAATACCACAACTTCCATATTCTCGGCATTGAACAAGCGGTTGTTGTGGGCAGAATACTTTGCCATCGGCACGATGGCACCGGCCTTGGCCAGCACCGGCATGGTATGCAGGTCTCTGTGCAGTAGCATCTTTCTGCCCCGACGGCTGAAGTAATGCAGGCCAGTAAAGAAATCAAACCAATCGCCCTTCCGGAATCTTTCCAGCATATTCAGGTATTCCAGCTGTGTATAAGCATGGTAACGGCTCCACCAGTTGCCCAGCCATAAGCAGGCAGCATCGGCGGCACACCGGTCAAACGGTACAGGTCCTGCACCGCCGCCAAATAACGGAAAACATCACACGGAAATGTGCTTTCTTCTGATTATTTCAGCATCAACCGTTTCGTCAAGATCAAATGATCCGCATAACCGGTGGAAAGCTCAAACAAACCGGGCTCAGAAACAAACTCATTTCGGTTATTCCAGAAGCGAAGCATAGATTCATCTACGGTAAATTGAATGGTTTTGGTCTCCCACGCTTCAAAGGCAACTTTCTCAAAAGCGATCATCTGCTGAACCGGGCGGGCGTTGGAGGCCACCATATCACGCATATAGAGCATAACCGTCTCTTTGCCGCTTCTGGGGCTGTTGTTGCGCACCTTCACGGAAACGGTCACGGGCGCGTCTGCGGTCATTTCATCCGCCGACAAGCTAAGGTCTTCGTAAATGAATTCGCTGTAAGAAAGGCCGTGACCAAAGGAGTACAGCGGCAAGTTTCCGCAGCCAATATAGTTGGAGCAATAGCCCACGTGTTCTTCATCCGGGCCGTACTTCGGTCTGCCTGTATTGGTGTGGTTATAGTAGATCGGGCACTGTCCCACCGCACGGGGGAATGTCATAGACAGCTTTCCGCAGGGGTTTGCTTTTCCGAAGATCAGATCCGCCACAGCGTTACCGCCTTCCGTTCCCGGCATCCACATATGCAAGATAGCAGGCACAGTAGCGTCCAGCTCCGGGATTGCCAAGGGTCTTCCGCTGAACGTAACGGCCACTGTGTTTTTGTTCGCCGCAGCCACCTGCCGTGCCAATTCCGTCTGCATTCCGGGCAGGTTGATATCCGAACGGCTGTTCCCCTCGCCAGCGTATGTCTGCGGCTCACCCAGGCAGAGAATCACAGCATCCGCCTGTTGCGCAGCTTCAATCGCTTCGGCAAAGCCTGAATTGTCGTGGTCGTCCCAGTGGTTTGAACAACCCTTGACCACGGTGATTTTTGCATTGGGAAGCGCTGCGGCAACACCTTCTGCCACAGTTGCGCTGTCAGCATCCTCACCTCTGCAGGCCCAAAAACCAATAATTGCGTGTTCGTCCGCCATCGGTCCGATCAAAGCGATCTCTTTGGCGTTTTCTGAAAGGGGCAGGACACCGTCGTTCTTCAGCAAAACCGCACACTCCGCTGCAGCCTTGCGTACCAAAGCGCGGTTTTCCGGGGTCAGGCAGACATCATCTTCCCTCTCCGGATTCATACCGTGGTAGGGATCTTCAAACAGACCAAGCTTATCCTTCAGCTGTAGTACCTTCAGCACCGCCGCATCCAGCTGCTCCTCTGTGAAGACACCTTCCTCAATCAGTTCCCCCAAATGCTGGATATATCCGCTGGAACACATTTCAATATGACATCCATTTTCAAATGCCAGCTTTGCGGCATCCTTCAGGTTTTCAGCGACGCCGTGGACCAGCAATTCTCCAACTGCATTGTAATCGCTGATCACAACGCCGTCAAAATTCCATTCTTTCTTCAAAACATCCTGCATCAGCCAGGGGTTGGCAACAGATGGTACCCCGTTTAAAGTATTAAACGACGGCATCAGCATATCCACACCGGCATCAATGCAAGCTTTATAGGCAGGGAGATAGAACTCTCTTAGTGCGTGTTCAGAAAGTTCCACTGTATTATAATCTCTGCCGGCCTCCGCGCCGCCGTACGCCGCATAGTGCTTGACGCAGGTAGCCAGACTGTCCGGCTTGCTGATATCGCCGTTTTGGAACGCCTTGACCTGGGCTGCGCCCATCGCGCAATTCAGCACCACATCTTCGCCGCAGGTCTCCATAACCCTGCCCCATCTGGCGTCCCGCACATAGTCCACCATCGGCGTGAAAGTCACCTGGATGCCGCCAGCGCAGGCTTCTTTTGCCGCCATACGACTCAGATCACCTACCAACTCGGTATCAAAGGAGCAGCCCAACGCCAGAGGAATCGGAAAGATGGTTCTGTACCCGTGAATCACATCCATCATAAACAGCATAGGAATTTGGTTTCTGTCCATTTCCAAATGCTTTTTCTGAATCTCACAGACTTCTTCCGCGTTTTTGAAATTCAGTACACTGCCTACATTTTTCAGATTCTCCTGCGTCAGACCGAGGTCTGCCATAGGACCGGTAATATCCGCATCAGACTGAATAAACAGATTGGCGTTGTATTGCGCCAACTGACCGATTTTTTCCTCTACTGTCATTTGCTCCAAGAGTTTTTTGAAATCCTTCATAACGCTACACTCCCGATGATTGTTTCGCACCTAGTCACTGATGTGAGGGCCTTATTTCCCAGCTTGGTTTTATTCTATATCTAAACAACAGAAATTGCAATATTAAAAAGCTATGCAGAAATCGAACTGCCTGTTGACAAGTTGAGAAGCGCCCGCAGTTTTCTCTGCAGGCGCTTCTGTATGCAATCACATTATTCAACTTGGTGGTGAAGCTCAATGCCCACATACCGCATCATTTCGGCGTACTCTTCTACTTTATCATCCGTCATACCCTGAATGATCTTAAATTTTTTGCTAATATTCTTCCGTCTGTGGAGCAATACATCGAACCATCGCACCACCCAAAACAGCGGGAGCAAAACCGGAGCCTTATACAGAATATTATAGGATAGCTGCAGATACCACAACGGCGGGAACAACGTCCGGATCAGCGATTTTTGCTTGGCGTTGCGGGTCTCTCTGTTGCTCTTATTTTTCAGCGCCTCATCGGCGTACATTTTGTTGGCTGTTGTTCCAAAATTGCCGCTGCTGAAAACAAAGTCCGTAATCACATCCGTCACAGAATCTGTCGGTCGGTCTTCAAACCACACAGCCAACATTATTTTTATGTTATGGTAAAATGCCAGCAAATGCATACGGTCCAAAACAGACTCGATCTTCGCTTCATCCATCATCGGGTGAGCCCTGCGATAGACATAAAGATCGATCATTTGCCGTGCACCGATACCGGAAAGCTGAAAATGCTTTGCCATATGTGCAAAAATATACACATACTCATCTTCCGGTGCCAGGCTGTGTTTGTGGCCCTGCTTGACCTGCGCTCGACACCAGCCATCTTCGAAATATGCACGAAACACCGGTTGGTGTTGGCTGAACAGGCAATTGTGGATCTCCACCAGCAAATGCTCGTTTGTCCATGTGTAATCGTGGTCAGACGCTAATCCCTCATGGAATCCCAGAGCGCTCATTGCGCTTCTAACAGCGGTATACTGCTCGTTGCGAATCAAGATATCCGCATCGCCCATTGGACGGAATTCCGGCTTGGGATACATTTTTTTCAACACACTGCCCTTTAAGGGCATATGGTCGATTCCGTTTTCCTCAAATGCAGTACAGATCTTCTCTACAGCGCCAAGCTGCCTCTCGCTTCGCATCAAAATTTGATAGTATGCCTGCTGATACCGCTTCATAATTTCGGAGTCCACGGGAACACCGCAATTATATGCGCCTTGATACGCCATCGGCAGCAGCGACTGCTTACGAATCAGTTCGTCCGCCTGTTCCAAGGTAAAGTCGTTGGGCAGTGCCAACTTTTCGTCGGTAAGAGCACTCCTGATCAGCGTCAAAATCCCGCGGTGCACTGTATTCATTTGTGTTCCCTCCTTCTTTACTCTATCGGTGCGTAGAAAAGTTCCAGGATCAATGCATCCAAAGCATCTTCATCTGCATAATACTCGTAATAGTTATCTTTCAGTACATTTTCGCCTTCTACGGTTAGCATCTGTGCCAACGGATACGAACTGTAATCCGAAATCAAACGGCTGAAAACAGGCAACGTGCAGTCTGTTACAATATAGTCCGTTATGGAGTTATACGTACTCGTGACAAACGCGACATCGTCCGACGCTTTATCCTTAAATGCCTGTACAAAACTGTTCATATAGACCTTATGTCGTTCCATACGGGACAAATTGAGTTCATCTCCCACATCCCACCGCGTCTGCAGATAGGTCACAGCCTGCTCTCCCTTAAGAACCACATCACCAATCGGCAGATCGGGGGTAACCGCCGAAAAGTCATCCACCACGGTGACCTGAACGCCGCCAACCGCATCGTTTAGCAGCGAAATTGTATTCATATTGATGGAAATATAATAATCGATTTGCAGTCCGTACAGCAAATTGGACACGGTTTTTCGCACATTTTCGCAGCTGACTTCCATACCGTCACCATACGTATGACTATAGGCCAGCTGTCCGTTAAATACGCCAACTTCCCTTCCGGCATTGTTCAGAATCGGCATATCCACCATCATATCCCGGTTCAGCACCAAGGCTTTTGCCGTTTCGGATTTCTGATCCAAAATCAGCAACGTCACCATATCTACCGCACCGCCGTGATTAAACTGCGTTGGCTCCACTTTTCCGGTCTGGTTTATGCCCATTACCAGGATCACAGTAATATCCTGCCTGGGATAGTATTTTACACCATTCCTAACGATTGTCTTGGATGTTGTCTGCATAGATCCGGCACCCTCAAAAAAAACAGTGGACTCCAGAATCTGGAGCCCACTATACAGAACGACAAGCACCAGAATCAGGATTACGCCTATGAACAGCAGTTTTGAACGTTGCTTTTTATTCATAACTTCTCCTTATTCCGTTACAAAACAGATTACTCTGTGTCTCTCTTGGAATTCTTGTGGTAGATATACGAGACCACAACAATCGCCACCAAGGCCAGAATCATAACCACCAGCCAGGGACCGATCATCATGTTGTCTCCTGTGACAGGGGGTTCCTCACCAGGGCTGTTTGCAGCAGCAAGTGCCGTGCAGGGAAGGTATGCACACAGAGCCAAAACAAGAATCAAAGCAAAAAGTCTTTTCATATTCCCATCTCCATTTTTATTTTTGGTCTTTTATAAGTGTAAAATATTGCAACTGTTTTGATGGATGCGTTCCAGTTCTGCTTTAGACAGGCGCTTTTCAATCACTGCTGCCGCATCTCCCAAGTTAGGTCTTCTGGAAACAGTATTGTGACAATCAGATCCCAACAAGTGGATGTTTTCATTCTTCAACATATGAAAAGCCATACGCGAAGTGGCAGACTGTAAAAAGAAATCCGCATTTGCCTGAACTAAAACCGGAAGGTTCTTCAACTTTTCTGTGATATGAAAGGCGCGAAACGGCTTGATATAGCGATCAATATGCGCCACAATTGGGACGATCCCCCACCTATCATATATGTGCTGCAGTTCACGGTAAACTGATTCCGTCCAGGGTACACCCGGCATCTCTATCATAATACACGATTTGTTTCCAATTGTCAACTGCGGAAGAATGTCAGAATCGCTGATTCCGTGAAAAAAGTACACTTCCGCGCCAATTATGATCTGCGGGAGGCCATCCTCCTGCTCCATAGCCAGGCGCAAACATTCTTCAGCGTGATCGCGCCGCGCAAGAAAGGCGCTTGGCTTATCGTGGCGAGCATAGAAGTGGGGGGTCGCCACAACGTGGGTAATCCCCTGCTCCCGCTCCATACGCAGCATCGCCAGCGACTCATCCAATGACCGACTGCCGTCATCGATTCCCGGAAGAATATGACTATGAAAATCGATCATATAAATCCCTCCCGTCAGGACTTGTGTTGGCTGCGTTTATTCTCGGCATCTGCGTAATAACTGCGGTAATACTTACCGTACTTGCTGCCATATCTGCGCTTGTAATAGCCGTAACCGCTTGCATCATCCGAAGTGCAGTTGAAAATAACGCCCAAGATCTTGCAATTAACAAATTCAAACTGATTGACAGCATTGCTGAATACCACCCGGTTGCAGTAATGCTGGCGAGCAACCAGCAGCATACCGTCCGTCAATTGGGCAACTGCCAAAGCATCGCCGACTTCGCCGACAGGCGGCAGGTCCATAATGATGTAATCATAACTCTCCCGCAGGGTCGTCAACGTCTTGCTCATCTTATTGGAGCTCAGCAGCTCCATAGGGTTCGGCGGGATACGACCGGAAGAGATCACATGGAACGCACCTTCGTTACCAACAATTCCGCACAGCTGGATCAGATTATCGGCATTCACCTGACCGGACAGGAAATCTGACAGGCCCGGGGCCTTACGGACTGGCAGTTTGGTAGCGATGGAAGGCCGACGCATATCACATTCTACCAACAGGACACGCTTGCCCAACTGAGACAGTGAGAATGCCAGATTAACGGAAGTCAAGCTCTTGCCTTCACCAGACATCGCACTGGAAATACCTACGATATGGCATATCTTTTCGTCCGCAAAGGAGAATTGCAGCTTTGTGCGCAGCAATTTATATGCTTCAGATGCTGCAAAACTAATATCCGGGCCAATCGTGACCGCTTTATGCTCTGCATTGGCTGGGGATGGATCGTAGGCGTGTTTCCGGTAACCGTAGTAGTAACCACCCTTGCCACTCACTTCCATATTGGGCACAGCAGCCAGCACAGGATGTTCGCTTACACGATTTATATCTTCTTCCATACGAATGGTAATATCGAAGATCTCGCGGACAACGACGACAACGCCACTGAGCAGCAGACCAATCAGAAAACCAAAAATCGTATTCTTTGTATAACTGGGCGAAGACTTTCCGGAGGGTAACACAGGTTCATCCACAACCCGGGCGGAAGTGCCTTCAATAATACCATTGATCCGTTTCGGCAAAATATATGCGATTGCGCTGGCAATATCCTTTGCCTCCTGAGGGTCTGTACTGGTAACCACGACCTTAAAAATTTCCGTCGAGGAAACAGCGGCGGCATCAATCATTCCGCCCACTTCGCCGCTTGTACGGTCCACACCGGCATAATCAATAATATCATTCAGCGTTTCTCTTGTATTCAGAATGATAATATACGTTTTGACCAAGCCACGGGACGCAGAAAGGTCACCGGTGCTAATGTTGAAAGATGTATCGCCGAGCGAAAGCGAGCTGTTGTTCACATAGAACATAACCGAAGACTGATACTTGGGTTTGATAAAGAAGAAAGTTGTTGCAAAGGCCACCGCTGCACAAATGATCGCCACAATGCCGAGCAGCCATGCCCGATTCAGCAATGCGTCCAGAATTCGTCGCAGATCTATCTCAAACTCACCATTCTTTTCCATTTTTCTATCTTCCATAAAATCCTCCATCTGTTCTCCTGTCATTTCCCACAGGCGACCTTTTTCTTTTTTGCCATTCCCATCAAGAGAGATAGCAAATCTTTATACTTAAGCACCACCAAGAAGCATACAGAACCGGAAATGGCCACAGAAATGCAACCATTCACCAACAGCTCCAGCCATTGATTGTCCATTTTCACCATCGCAAAATGCAGCACAAGCAAAGCTGCCGCGAAGATGCCGATCATTAGATAGTTCCTCAAATAATATTTCTTGGGTGATGTCAAAAATGCGTTTTTGTACAGCACATAGGGCTCTGCAATATGGCAGACCAAAAGATTAGTAACAATTTTTGCCACAATAACACCCGAAATGCCCATCCAATTAATAAACAGGATGGAAAGGATCACATCGGAAACGCCTTCCAAAATTGATTTCCATCGATCATAATAAAATGTACCCGTGGCATCCCGGAAGAGCAGCGTGCTTTGCCGCAAATAATTGACAAAACCGTTGAACGCCATAATATAAGATAACTCTCTCGCGATTGTCAAACCTTCGCCAAAGAAAATGATAACAAGGCTGTCAATGATCGCGTAATACCCCAGGTAAAAAACTATGCCCAACAAAAAGTTCAGAAGGTGAAATGCCTCGCAGTATTTTTTCGTTGTTTCTCGTCTCTCTTTGACAAATAAATGGCCAATCACTGATGTCAGCGAGTTAAATACAAGCAATAACGTCCCTGCCATAGCATTTAAAATGGTCATATAGTTCGTGTAATAGCCCAACGCAACTACACCAATAAACGCGGAAATGATGACATTGTCAGCCGTATTGACAAGAACATTGCCGATTTTGTGCAGGGCCATTGCCTGCACACTTTTTGTAACTTCACTTTTGTCCTCAGCACTGATCCGCTGCTTGTCGGAAATAATCGTGTGATATTTTCTTCTGGTGATTGTCTCAGTAACTGCCCACTGCGCAAATGCAGCAATAATCCTGCTAATCAAGTACCATATAAAAGATTGGGCAACAATCAACGAAGCGATCTGCATAACGCGTTGTAATACATATCCGCCAGAGGATATTGCAGTCGCAATATAATTATTCTTATGGGCATTGAGCAAAGAAGCTTTCGCACCGAACAAGTATGCTATCACCGAGGAAATCAGCATCAAAACAAATGTTCCCTGCATATTCACGTCAACTTGTGCATAATCCTTTGCCAAATATTTAATAAATGGCGTCAGTGCCAAGCCTATTATCAAAACAACAATGCCAATAATCAGATACAACCGACGAAACAGGTAATAAAGTGCTGAAATCTGCTTTTGATTCCCTTCTACAGCAGGTTTATACATACAGAAAGTAATGGCACTGCCAATACCCAATTCTGCAACCGACAGAAAACCAACGATGCTAATATACAGTGCATTCAGACCATTAATTTCGTTACCGCAGAACTTGATCAGTAATCTTTGGGTCACAAGCGCCAAAGCGATAGTAGCCAATTTAAAACCAACAGAAACGCTGATATTTAATATACTTTTTCGTTTATCCATAAAAAACTTATGCCGCTTTCTTACATTTATAAACCACTATTTCTGCTTTAAACCAGTATGCACAAATTACGCAAATCGCACGACCTGTTGACTATTTTGCTAAAAATACTATATCTATTTTTCGCATTCTTCGCAAGTGCTGCACTTATCCAGCTCTTCCTTGCTGACCTTACCGTCCCGATAGTCCCGAACGACCTTGTGTTCATACATAGAATAAGGCTTCTTCATAAACAATGCCTTCAGCTTATGCCATACAACCCAGAACCCGGGAACCCAAATGTACTTATGCATAGCCGGGCTGACCGAGCCGATCATCCAGCAATTCCGGTCGCAGCAGCGAACCTTCTTTCGCACTTCTTCCGCCTCCGGGCTGGCCCACAGCTCATCCCAGCTCTGCTCATTCAAATTGCCCATAACCTCTTTATCTTTCGTACCATTGCAGGGCATCACATCACCAAAGGGATCGATAAAGAAAGTATCAAAACTCATATCGCAGGGCAACAGCCGCTTTTGGCTGAAAATGTAATTGATCAAGCCATGGTTGAAGTACGCGCGGAACCACTTCTTGGGACTCCAGGACTTCAAAAGACGATTGACCAGATTTTCAAAATTCTGCGCTACCATTAGTCGGTCGTGGATGATGTTGTTGGACTCCACAAAGTAAAAACTATTGTGCAGCGATGCGGTAGCAAACTCCATCCCCATCTCATCGGACAGATCATACAGCGCTACCAGATCTTTCGCATTTCGGTCCTGAACAGTCATACCGAAACCAACATCGGTCATCCCCATTTCCCGGAGTTTTTTCAGCGTGCTGTAGCCCCGGTTAAAACCGTCCTCCAGACCGCGGATTTCATTGTTGGTCTGTTCAAGGCCCTCGATCGAGATACGGATGCCGATTTGCGGAAACTCCTTGCAAAGATCCACGATCCGATCCGTGAAGAATCCATTTGTAGAAATTACAATCCGCTCGCTTTTTTTATACAGTTCCCGGACGATCTCCTTCAGGTCCTCGCGAATGAAGGGTTCACCTCCGGTAATATTCGTGAAGTACATTTCCGGCAATTTCCGGATGGTCTCTACAGATATCTCCTCCTCCCGCTTGGAGGGGGCTTTATAACGGTTGCACATATTGCACCGGGCATTGCACCGGTACGTCACAATGACTGTGCCGTTGAGTTTTTTGGCCATTATCTTCTCATTCTCCTGTCTCCTGCGTCAGCTATTGTCTTGTTGCCTATCGCGTAAATAAAGCCAAGTAGTATTGCCGACGGCATTGAGACCACATTACAGAACGTCGGTTCAGATGTGGAACTAATCATCAAATAAGCAAAGATAAAGATGCCGCTGGAATATGCGTATATGTCAACATTTTTTGTTTTCAGCACCCGTTGGAATAGCACAACAAGCACATATACATAGCAAACCGTGCCGATCACGCCGCTCTGACCAATAATGATGGGCCAGAAAGTATCGCTGCCAAACAGCATATTGCTCTCACTAAGGCCATAAACATTATTCAAGCCGTACATATGGTAAACCGGCGAATAATACTCACCAGCTACATTGGAAGCAAAGGTTCCAAATCCAGTGCCGATAGGAAAATAGTCCTGCGCGATTTGAATTGATGTCTGGGTAAGCGCAGAGCGGGCAGATGCGCCCTCCAGGTCAATATAGTAGTAAGAAAACTGTTCCCACGCGACCACCAACGCCGCTAGGGCAAGCAGAATAATATGCCTAAACTGCAATTTTTTTCGTTGCCGGAGGATAAAAAAGTAGATTAGCAAGTAAACGATCACACCCGCAATTGCTTTTCCTCGCAATGTAAAAAACAAGACAGCACTGGTCATAAGCAAATATTTATTGTTGCCTTTTTCATAATACAACGTTAAAGCTGCCAACAAAAAAGCCATTGCGCCTGCAAGATAAGTCGGGTGACCATAGAATAGCTGTACCACACGCAGTTCATATCGAGTGCCACTACTGTCAAATACTTTAAACAGCAAATCTGCTATTAACAATCCAAGGAATACAGCGGCAGAAATTCTTGCGTGGGACAAAAAAATCCGTCTACAGTTATCCGGATTGCAAAGGCGAAACAGTTCATAACCCGTTAAAATAGTTAGAAAAAACTTTAGATTAACGTATACATCCTCGAGTACAGCGGACCATTTCTGATAATTGTACAAGAAATTGCCAAGCAAACCCGCGATCAAAAAAATCATCAGCGCGCCGACAAGCTTCAAATTGCTTTTTTTTCCTGCAATCCTTCCGGTATGCAACGCTCTGTAAACACACAGAGCAGGGCCAATGAGCGCCAGGCACTCATCCGTGTAGTTAATGATCGGTAGCCATTCACCCAAAGGGTTTTGTAACAGCAATAAATAAAAAAAAGCCAGCAGGAACCACTCTTTACCGCTCGACATCAGCCTTATTTTCATGAATCCCGCCTCCTTTTCAAATCATAGTTTTTTTACGAGTGCAGACAAGACGATAAGAAACCGCCTTCATATCGTCTAATGTGTTTTTTTGCATTACAGATGTGATCACAACTATTGCCGGTATAAGCTATGCATCCTCGTATATGGATAACAACTTGTTTATAATTTCAAAGGGGATTTTATCCTCCGTTAATATACCGAGCATTATACCGGTAAGTCGTAAATACAGTTCCGGTCATTCGGCTCAGATATGTAGACTCCTCACATCAAGCTTGCCAAACCGCGCAAATAATCCGTCGCCACCTTGCTCCAAGCAAAATTATGTTGCGCATTCTCTCTAGCTTTCAGGCAATAACCACCAGCGTAGAGAACTTCTCTCACTTGTTCTATGCAAACATCTTCGGAATAGCGCACAATTCCTTGACCAAAGTCCCGCGGGAAGCTCTCCAAAAGCAAAACCGGCACCCCCGCGGAGAGCGACTCAATCACAACCATTCCAAACGATTCAAACTTAGATGCCATAATCGTTGCAGCAGCAATATTATAAATTCGGTTCAGCTCCTCACCGGGCTGCACCACACCCAAATAATGAACCTGATCCTGAACTCCGTACTTTTCGGCAATAATGCTGACCTGCTGTTGATACTCTTCAGAAACAATTCCGCCAGCATAAGCAAAAACTATTTCTTTTTCCTCTTGAAGTAACGGCTTAAGCATTTCAAGTGTTCTCGCCTGACCCTTATTCTCATTCACAGAACCCACTTGCAAAATAACCTTCTTACCACCTAGGCCCAAGCTTTGCTTCGTCGCTTCTTGTTCTTCCTGGGACAAGGGATGGTACACATCAATGTTCACACCGTTATCAATCTTCACAAAACGATCTGACGGAATTTTCAGGTGGGTCGTGGCGTTATGGATCGTCTCATCATTTAAGACAAACACCACATCTGCCCGTTTCATACACTCGGCTTCCTGAAAGTATCGCTTTCGAATGATCTCCTCTATTTCATTCCACGGCATCCGCCAAATACCGCTGTGATTGGTATAGGCAACGACGGCTTTCTTTCTAAGTTTGCGGGGCGTCAATTTCAGGAAGAAATACAGGTTATACTGATTATGGAAATGCAACAACATCTTTTCACTGCTAGATCTCAGTATTTTCTTTAATTCTCCAGCCAAAAAGATGGAATATGTGACTCGCTTCAGCTTGTGCATCAGTCCCAGTTTCACATCGGTTCCTGCAAAACACTTGGGTACCTTTACCTCGCGGATTGGTAGATTATGGGGTGCCCGGTCTGCAGCAGCAATATCAACGATCTCAACATCCTCCCCTAACTTGACGAATGCTTTTGTTAGTTCCTCCACCACGATTTCTGTAGCAGCGCCCATTGTTGCAGGAATAGGGGTATATCCAGTTCCAATTTCATATATCTTCATATTATGCTCCGTATATTTTCATCAACTTTTCATAATAACTGTCCGGGGTCTCAAATTCCATTTGCAAACAGCTCGCACTGTATCGATCCAGTAATCCCGGCGTAAACAATACTTTTCTGATTTTTTCCTCCAAGTCATCGCAGTTTCCTGCTTCAAAGAGTTCGCCGGTCCGACCTTCGGCAATCAGTTCTGGGATACCACCAATTCGTGCTCCGACCACCGGTGTCCCGTACATCTGAGACTCGATCACGGAAAACGGGCAATTTTCATACCACTCTGAAGGGCATACACTCACAGCCGCTTTACGAATCAATAACTCCAATTCTTTTCCCGTCTGAAATCCAACATATTTTGCATTAGGCACTTTTGCAATATCCGTCTCTGCCGCACCATAGCCAGCAAAGACAAACTTAACATCTGGAAGGCGCTTTGCAACCTCAAGCAGGGTCAACGTACCTTTATCCTTAGAAAGATGCCCAAATTCCAGGACATACCCTTCATTCTCAGTATCCGTAGCTGGAACCTGATCCACAAAATTATGAATTGCAATAGTTTTGTGATGAAAACGCTCCTGTACATCTAATTTTGTTTTCAAGAAACTGCTACAACAAATGATCTTATCAATGTAGGAGTATGCTGCACACAACTTCCAAAAGTAGGCATCTAACATACCCAAAAGGCTCTTCATTCGAGAATTCTTAACGCATTTGGCTTTGAGGCAGTTTAAATAATTTCCACCCAAACACCTTTCGCAAATTTGCATATTAGCATCAAACAGGCCATGGCTAGGGCAAATAAGCTGATAATCGTGAGCAGTACATATTATCTTTAACGCCCTCCCAGTGGTTTTCCTGTACTTTTCCGTTTCTAAAATAACGGCTGGTGTCAGGTGAAACTGTATATTATTCAAATGAACTACATCCGGTTGGAACATATCCAACACCATACGCAGTTTTTTCCGTGCTTCTGATGAATAAATTATACGAAAAGGTGCCAGCAGATTCTTCCTGGCTCCTGCATTAAAATCCACATAGGACACATAAGCATTTGCTTCATTCCCAACGATGTTCTTCTCGTTATCCAATCCAAAATACTGAACATTATGCCCATAAGATTCTAAAATCTTCCCCAATTTGAAAACATAGGTCTCTGCGCCGCCCTTAGGGTACAAAAACTTATTGATCATCAAAATCTTCATTGGTATAACTCCAGCGTTTTTTGAACAACATCATCCCAGTTATATTTTTCGCAAATATACGCCTGGGCATTTTCTTGAAACTCTTTCACACAAGACGGCGAATCACACAAAAACTGTAGTTTTACAGCCAAATCGCCGATATTTGCTTTTTTAAACGTCACAGCCCGATTCTGGACAACTTCTGTACACTCCGGAATATCGGACACCAGACAGCAATTACCGTAACTCATAGCCTCCAGCAGGCTCAGAGGCATTCCTTCTACATCTGATGGAAGCACGTACACATATGCATTGCTGAACAGTTCTTCCAGAACACGTCCCTGAACAAAACCTGTAAATACGATTCTGTCATCATCGGATGCTGCATCCTGAAGCTTCTGTACATATTCATTCGTATCCGAAGTGCCACCGGCGATCACAAGTTTTTTATCCGTGTGGGTCTGCCGGAACGCCTCGATCAAATAATGGATACCCTTTTCTGGCACTAAACGGCCCAAAAACAGAATAAAGCCATTCTTTTCCAGTTCAAATTGTTCCTTAATCTTCTTCCCAGGTACTACGTTGGGTTGGGATATGCCATTGGGAATATAAGTTGTTGCTTTGTTATAAGTCGCAAGGAAATACTCCTGCGCATTTTTGCTGAGAACAATGATCTCATCCGCAAAGCGCACGGCCATTTTTTCACCAGCGTGGATATAGCGGGATCCAAACCCACCTTTCCACTTTTCTCTTTGCCAATCCAGGCCGTGCACCGTAACAACGACGCGCTTGCGAAACAGTTTTGGCAACCAACACATAAATGCTGGCCCCTCTGCATGGATATGAACCACCTTTGCCCGGCCAAATGCCGACAGGATCGCAGCAAAAAAACTTGAAGTTACCGCTGCCAGACCTTTTTTGTCAATGGTCCAAGTCCTCTTACACCGAACACCTTTATACTCTTTCAGGTGACCGGTGCGCTCGTCCGCGCTGCTGACGTGATGCCCCGCCCGGTTATAACACACCACCTGGTGTCCCAAGGAAACCATACGCGTGGACAGTTCTTCCACCACGATCTCCACTCCACCTTCACGGCTGGGGATGGACTTATGGCCGAACATTGCGATTTTCATAGCATCACTCACCATTCATACCCAGTACGGCACCAATTGTCTTAAAAATAATCTTCCAGTCAATTATGAAACTGCGCTCTTTGATGTACTTGACATCCAGATGCATCCATTCGTTAAAGGTAAGGGAGTTGCGGTTCGGCTGGATCTGCCAATAGCAGGTCAAGCCTGGCGTGATCAGCAACCGCTGCAAAGCATACTCGTCATACTGCTCCACTTCCCGGGGCAGCGGCGGACGTGGTCCTACAATGCTCATTTCTCCCCGCAGAATATTGATCAGCTGGGGCAGCTCATCAATGCTGGTTTTGCGGATGATCCGCCCAAACCGAGTGATCCGGGGATCCTCCTTAATTTTAAAGGCAGGGCCGTCCATCTCATTTTGATCCAACAGTTCCTCCAAATGTTCTTCAGCATTTGGCCTCATAGAGCGAAATTTGTAAAACCGAAAAGTCTTGCCATCCCGACCAACACGGGTCTGCGCAAAAATAGGCCCTGCACCGGGACTATCTATAACAATTATCAATGCTACAATCAGCATCAGCGGCCACAACAGAAGCAATGCCAGGACTGCCAATATCACATCCTGCAGCCTGCGCAACGCCCAATAGCGTCTGTCTTTATTCAAAACGGTTTCTCTATCCAGCAATGGCTCTTGCGTTTGGGATGGTCTCATTTGTGTTGCATTCATTTCTGGTTCACCCTTATGAATGTATTATTTCTGTTCTTCTTCGCCTCGTTTGACCATTCGGATTCGGTTGCCCTCAATTTGAAGCTCCAAATCGCAAACATCCACTGCAGCAGGACGGTGGGTCACAGCAATACAGGTACGATCTTTCAATTCACGGATCCGATTCAGGACAACCTGCTCCGTGTGCGCATCCAGCGCAGATGTGCACTCATCCAACAGCAGAATCGGCGCACCACCCAAAACAGCCCGGGCGATTGCCAGACGCTGCGCCTGTCCTTCCGACAAGCCAGCACTGTTTTCTCCCAGAACGGTATCCAATCCATAGGGCAACTGGGATAGGCAATCATCCAACGCACTGACATACACAGCCTGCGCAATTTCTTCCTCGCTTGCATTCGGTTTAATGATTAGTAAATTCTCACGCAGTGAACCGCTCAGCAGCAAATTACCCTGGGGAACATAGGCAAACAATCTGCGCGTCTGTCGGCTGATGGGAAGAATCTCTTCACCGCAGCGGAAATACAATTCTCCGCTTTCGGTGCGAAAAATGCCCAGTAACAATTTTAAAAGCGTACTTTTGCCAATACCGGAAGGGCCGGTAATTACCGCAAAGCTCCCCTTGGGAACCGAGAAGTCTGCACCGTCCAGTACGCGATCCGCATCATAGGCAAACGTAATATCATCACCGGCAACTGCATCCATTTTTTGGTAGATTTCAGCAGGATTATCGCAAAACGCGCTTTGCTCGGCAGGAATTTTCTCCAGTTCCATCAGTCTCTCAGAGGAAGCGATCATTGCAACATATTGCGGAATAATGGCTGACAATCCAACAAAGGGAGATTGGAGCTGGTTAACCAGCTGAATCACTGCTGTCAGCGAGCCAAAGGATATCTGTCCGGCCAGCATTTTCCCTGCGCACCACACAAGGGCAAAAAAACCTGCGCCGTAAGACATAACGCTGATACCTGTATTTGCAAAAAGGGTAACATTCTTCCGCTTGCGCTGGATCTGATATCGTTCGTCCAGCAGTACATCGGTGCGGCGTTCAACCTCATCGGAAACGTCCATAGATTGGACCATCAAAAGCTTCTCAAGGACTTCCTGCAGGAAAGAGGATACCTTGCCGTCATAGTGACTGACCCGCTTATTCAGATCCTTCAGCCAAAAACGCATCAGCGCGGTAACCAAAATCACCACAAGACCAAGGCCAAGAATCACCAATGTAAAGCCAGCATCCAGCGTGCCCAGCACGATCACGGCTGCAATCAAGCGTGCTATCATAGCCAAAGCATTGGGAATGATATTCAAAATTCCCTCATTTACCTTGTTGACATCATTGTTCAGCCGATTGATCAATTCACCGCTATGATAAGCAGATACGCTGGAATACTCTCCGTGGAGCAGGCCGTGAAGCAGCTGCTGCTTCCAGTCCTTCTCCAAATCGGCATACAGTCGATCCCGCAGATTGCGCTGCAGCGTTAAGCACACCAAAATACCCACAATGATCAGCGCCTGACGAATACAGGCAGCCGTAAACAGGTGTTGGTCGCCGGATTGCGCACCATCGATAACAGCCCGGGAGCCGAGGGCAAAAAAAACACAAAACAGCGCGTGGCCTACCTGTGCCGCAGTCATCAGCGCGATGGCCGGCAAGCGGCGACGCACTTTATGCAACGCCCATATAAAGGGTTTGTTCATCATCATAAATCACTCCGATGCAAGCATCCAATTGCGCATTATCGTGATAGTTAACAACAGGAATATCGTCCGTCGCGACCGCGTCGTCATCGTCGAAGCCGCCATTGCCAGCGGCCAAAAGGAACAAAATGCAGGCAACCATTGCGACCAACAGTGCAAGCAACAGGACCATTTTTTTCCGGATCCGCAACTTCTTGCGGGGTTTCTTTTTATCAGGGCTTCTGGGGGGAATATAGCTGCCCTTAATCAGCTTACCGTCCTCGCCAAAGGTATATGTGCCCCGTTTTAAGATTCCATTCGACATAGAACCGTGGACAATATGCTGACCGGTCACCACGCGGCCTCGGGAGGAAACATAGTAGATCGCACCCTTGATCTTCACAACGCCAGCGTGTTTCGGTTCACCATCCAGATAATAAACAAGGTTACCATCTTCCAGTCTAAGTTCCTGTTTCATCGTAAATGTCTCCTGATCCAACCAATGCCGCGCCGCCAAAAGTGACGCAGCGGGCGGGAGTAATGCCAAAAGCGGCAATATAGGCGGTAACCAAGTTCGTTTACGCTGTGGAACTTCTCCCCGCGATAAAAGCCGGTTACCAGTGCGATCATCTGATCATCACGAAGACCCGTTTCCAATTCAAATTGGTTGTCACCAATGCAGGTATAGGTCTCCCCCACTTTCACAACTCTGTGTAAGATATATTTCCCATTCTCCCTCTGATAAAGAGGAAGATCGTATTTTCGAAGTTTATTAGGCAGCGGCGAAAGAATCACATTGTCAATACCCTGGCGCAACATTGGGAGCATACTGATCCCTCTGGGCTTAAATTTCACCGTCTGCCCCATAGCAAGCTGCTCTTTGATCAGGGGCATAACCTGCTCCAGACGTATATCTTTACTCTGCAAGGAATCCATTGCTACGCAATTTGGCAACAAAGCCCGCAACGCTGGCCTTTGCTCGTTCCTCATCTACATCGTATTCATCCAAAAGAGCGGCAACCAAAGCACTCTCTTCCATACCGCCATCGATCTTCTGCCACAGGAATGCACCGGTCTCATTCAAAGTAATCATCATATTCAGATCCAACTCATCACCGGAGGGTAAAACCACATATTCGCCCGCAACCTTGCGCAGAACAAAACCATCTTTTAGTTTCATATCATTTCCTCCATTTTTTTCCGGACATTGCCTCATATGATACGATTGCCGCTTCCGGCTCCATATTACATTTCAATTTCCACACTGGAATGTCCTGCATCAAAGAATCCAGCAATTCCAGCAATTTTATGCGGTACTCAGCCGCTTTGGGACGGTTCGTTTGGACAAATACCTCAAAAATCGCTTCCTTTCCAGAAAAAGGAGCGATTTCATTATGCTCACTTCGTTCCAACATAGCAATACCTGCAACAGGAACCCCAGCATTGACGCTAATATCGTTCTTTCCACTCCAGGGAGTGCCAAATGCGTACCATACGCCGTCAATACGGCGCAAAGCGGGCTTATCATCGTTCAGAATGTAAGCACGAGGGCCGAAATTCTCTAGCCATAATCCAGCGTGGGTAGACTTTCCAGTACCGCTATCAGCAGAAAACAAGTACGCCTTTCCATCCACAACAACTGCTGAAGAATGGAATTGAAAACCATCAAACCACAACAATTCTTTATAAAAACATCCGCCCGTTCCCATATACTCTGCATTGTCATCGTCAATCCCGGGATAGCGCTGTTTCATAACATCACGATAGGAAGAAATTGCAATATCAACCGATTCTGGTTGCGAGGTTAAATAAGGTTTGGCCTGTTCAGCAGTTCTACCGTAACTATCCATCGCAACAATCAGCCCGGCAATCTTATAATACTGTAACATATTTTCTCTCCTTGTGATTTTTCAGGCTGAGGCGTAGGTCTACAGTATAGGCACACGCCTCAAACTAAAATAGGGGGGGTATGCCCCGGTGGCAATTGCCACCGGGGCACTCTCGCAGTTATTTACAGGACTCCAGCAGAACTGGATTCAGGGGTTTCCAACTCATCAGAAACCACATCAGCAATGACTGCCATTTCAATAATGGGGTCTTCGTAGAACTTCTTCATAATTATTTACCTCCATAAATAATATTAATTTTCGGAAAAACGAATTCTTGCCATTTCGCTATAGACAGCGATACGCTCACAGACCGTTACAATCTGACCTGTAGAACTCTGCAGGTGGTCAGCAACAAAAGCTTCAGGACTATAGTAGGCCAAGCCGCTGCGATAAACAGTTCCATCTGTCATCTCAATTCGGCAGCTAAAGTACACTGTATCGCTCAGTTCCTTAGCAAGGATGTAGTGAGATTGTGCACGATAATCGCCGATATCGACAGTTTCTTCACCTGTTGCCTTAGTAAGCTCGCAGGAGAAAACATAATTGTGCAGCTCATAAGCCATACTGTCGATTTCTGCGCATCTCTGCTCCGTCCAGAACAAGACCTCTGCCTTTGCTACATTATTCCAATCGATTACATCTTCATTGAGATTGAAGCCGACGGAGAAGCGAATTGCACCCGCCAGTTCCAATGTGGAACCATCGTAGGGAATAATTTCCTGATTATTGGCATCAAATCTTGTGCCAGTCAGTGTCTTAGACAAGGCAACAATCTTGCTAGTGACGTCCATTGCATCCAAATACTCGTTCTTGAAGTCCAAATCATAAGTGCTCAAATCAATATTGGACCACTTGGAAGGAATATCGGTAACCAGCTTGTCAGTATTGTAGCTAAAGTAAACCTGTGCAGAAGCACCATACTGCAGCAAGGCTGCGCAAACATAGCGTGTATCCTCACGCTCAGAGCTGTTGTTCAAAATATCGTAGCAATACTGAGCAGGGCTATAATAGGGCGCACCTTCCAGATAGATCACTTCGCCAGCCGGAGTCATAATATAGGGACGAATGTAAACCATATCGCCCAGGTTCTTGGCGTAAATCTCGTGGGTTTGTACATACCATTCGCCATCGGCGTTCTGCTTCATACCCTCGATTGTTATGGTATTGGCGGCATCAATTTGCAACTGATTACGGCTGGTAGGTGCAGTGGTGCCGGTCCAGATAACCACACCGCCCAATTTACCGAAGTCATAATTATCGGAGAATCCGGTCAGCGTGGGATAGTAGTTCAAGTAGATAACTGCATCCAGTTCCATTCTCCACTCGCCCAAACCAATCGTGCCAACTGTAATGCCCTCCTCGAAAGTAGCATTGACGGTCACGTCATAGTTGCCGTTATGGGAGGTAACTTTGTCGCCGTCGACAGTGAGGTTCAGGACATCAGTGCTTTCACCAAAGGCCATATTGCCCTCAGTGATTTCAACATTGGTAATTTCACCATCTACAACGGTAACATCAACGCTTATGGGTCTGGGTAGTACTCTGAAGGCAGCTGTCGCTTGAGTGATATCGTCAACAACATAGCCGGGAACGGGCACATAGCTAACAACATCCACATACTGTTCGCCCAGGTTGCTGGTATCCAGATTCGCTCGATCCAGCACGACCTGCAGGTCAACATCTACTTCTTCGCCAGTATAGAATTCCAGAATCTTGACAGAAAGCGGAACATCGTCACCGTAGTAGACCTCGCCATCAGAAGGCTGGATCTTGATGTAAACCAATCTATCTTCCGGAGCAACGACTTCCTCGATGGTCAGAGTTGCGGTGGTAACCTCGGACTTCAACACATAATTGTCGTCATTCAGGGTTGCGGAAATGGTGTACTGGCCGGCAGCGCTGGAATCAGCGGGAACGCCGGTAACGGTAACATCAACACCCTCGATTACTTCACCAGTCAGAACATCGGTGACAACGGCTTCAAATTCAGGAACGGCATCGCCGACTGTGATAGAAGTACTCTCAACAACAGTGATGGTCACAGGACGGGCAACGATCTCAAAGACAGCGTCTTCCAGATCGATCTCGTAGTAGCCGCCATCCTTAAGAACAGTAGCGGTGATGGGATACTTGCCAACATCCTCACCTGCTTCGCGCTTCAGCTCGACGATCAGCTCGTACAAGCTGGACAGGTCGTCAACATGATAGATCAGTTCAGGATCCGCATCACCATAGTACTTCCAGTTATCCTCGGGAATGACATCGGCGTGAATTTCATAATCCAGAGCATTCAGGATCTGTTTGAAGATGTACTCGTGGCCGTCTGCATTGGGATGCAGCGCTTCACCGCCGGTAGTAGTACCTTCCACGAAGTAAACGGGAACATCCAGAGTAATGGGCTCGTCGTAGAAACCAACATTGATGGTCTTGACAGTAGTCAAGGTAGACAGATCCTTGGTAACGTCGCTGTTGGAGATGATCATCTCAGCATCATTGATGGCAACAGTAACGATACGGCTCTCCTGGCCAGCAGCAACAAGATCATCCTCAATGAAGCCGACATAGTTGGTCAGGAAGCGGTTTGCAATGTTAATTACCTTATTGGACAGAGCAGAAACATCAATGGTGTACTCGGACAGGTCAACGTCGTGGCCTTTAATTTCAATGGGTTCCTCAATATGGATGTAAGTATCCTTCAGGGGATTGTAGAAGCCGACCAGCACGATGGTAGCCTCAGTATTGAGCTTAGCAATAGCCTCAACAGCGGCATCCAGATTGAAGATGTAGCCCAGCAGGCCGTAAGCCAGAGACTCAACTGCAGTGGAAACAGTGTTCAGCGTTCTCTCACAGGTGGAGTCATCATGAACGATGCCCATCAGCAGATCCATCAGAGCGGTCTTGCCGCGGTTGACACGGCTGCCCCACTTCTCGCCGAAGTAGTACTCCCAATCCATTTCATAGGTTTCCTCACCGTTGTAAGCCAGCAGAGCCTGCTTCACGGGATAGGTAACCAGATTGTTGACGCCAATCTCGATGGTGATCAGCTCAGCCTCCTGAATAGCAGCAATGTACTGCTCACGCAGGCTCTCGATGTAACCCTCACCATAGCGGCCAACAGTGTAAGCATCGCCGGAGTAAGTGGGATCAACCAGAGCCAGCAGCTCTTCTGTACGCATACCGCTAATCGCAAGATTTGCGATCACGTCGGAGTCGATGTTGAGGGTGTCATTGTACTCCATAGCCAGGGCGTCAGCAAGCAGCTTGACATAGGTATCGGAGCCTTCAATGGCAGTGCCAAGAGCGATATCGTCGCCCAGAGCCACGTAGTAATCGGGGTTGATCAGGGTGTTGACCTGACCGGAACTGGTAACAGCCAGATCCTTAGCGAAGTGGTAGATATCCAGGCCCTTGTTAATAATGGCATTGGCAATGTTGCCGGCAGTAGAACCGGTGTTTTCGCCGTTGATAGCATTCATGATCTGGCTTGCAATGGTCTGATGGCCTTCAGCGTTGGGCATAATCATCATACCGTCAGCAAAGTAGTAGCACAAAGCCAGATAAGCAACGCTGGTATCGTCCAGAGATGCCAAATCGCCCTGCATCAGATTCTGGGCCATATCGCTGATGTAATCACCGCCGTAGTTGATAGCCTTCTTCGCAACAGCAATTACGTCATTCAGACAGATGGAATCAACCTCAGCAATCTTCGCCAGCAGCTCAAAGACCTTATCGAACTTTTCGTCCAGAATATCACAGGTATTCAGTGCAGTGTCAATTGCGACCTGATACTGCTCATAACCGCTGGAAACAGCAGAAATTGCAGACTCGCGCAGTTCACTGAAATTACTGAAACCAGTCAGATCCAGCTTTCCTTCGACAAAATTCTTGTTATAGACCTCAATAATCTCATCAACAATGTTGTTCTGAATATAAACATATTCGCTAAGGGCCACAGCAGCGGTATTTACGCTATCCAGATACTGACCAACCAGAGCAACAGTGGTCTCAGAAGCTGCAACATAGGCAGTGTATGCGTTCCAGAAGCTATCAAACGCGAGGCTTGCAAGCGCGCCGAGTTCATTCTTCAGATAAGCCTTCTTTTCAGTCTCCGTAGACTTGCTATCCATACCGGAGAACATTGCAATGATTTGTTCAGTCGTATAAATACCATACGCAGCCTCAGAAACCTTTGCAGCGCCAGAAGCAAGGACGGTTTCACTGACAACATCCTTGTAATCATCGCCCGCAGCATAAATGGCGTTCACAAAAGCGTCAAAGCTATCGTAATTGATCAGGCTTAACCCTTTTTCTTCAAACTTAGTCTCGATCTTCTCGCTCAGGTATGCTGCGAAAGCATCATTCCACAGGCACTCCTTTGCGACGGCAGTTGTGTTAACACCAGGAACTTCCATAGCCGTCAGCATAGCATCCGCCATAGCTATTGTATAACCATCACCGACAACACTCTGCACATAATCAGTGATCTTGGCAACAGCCAGCTCACGAACCCACGCGGTAGCAACAGCAGCGCGGTTATCCTCGTTTGTGGCAGCCATAGTGTTCAGCAGATTCTTAACATTTTCGACCGTCACATATTCAGACAAGCCTTTCTCTTCAATATACTTGTAGATAACATTGGCAGCTGCCTGATTCTGGAGCTCGGGATCCTGTATGATTTCGTCAACGAAGCTCTCAATAATATTATTGCACTCCTCCTCGGTCTCAGCATCATCCAAATCCCCCAGGAGTTCGTCGATCTGCTCGGCAGAGAGAACGCCGCCTTCAGAGAACCGACCAAGATATTCCTGAATCTTATCTTCAAAAATATTCAAAGCCTCGTCCACTACCATCTCGTAGATGTAGCCGTTGATCAGCTCCTCACGAGCCTTATCTGTGGCGCAGGCAGCAATCTCTTCCGCAAGCGCCAGAGCCTCATTATAGGTCTTGGTGATGCCATAGGTCAGGAAGGTTTCCTGAATCATAGAAACAACAGTATCTTCCGCCGCATAAACCATTTCCATCTTCAGCGCAACGGGGATTCTGTCTTCCATCTCAAGGTACTTATTGGCCATTTGGTCAATGAGCATAACAGGCTCGCCGGGATCAACATAGGTGTAGTTGCCCACGCGGTTACCCAGAACCTGTGCATAGGAATTGGCAATCTCGATCAGAGCGCCGAAGATATCGCCCAGATTGATAGACTCATACTGACCAATAACACCATCCTCGTTGAAGTCGTAGGTCAGGGTCTCGCCCTCAGCAGGATTGTAAATACCAACAATGTACAGATCCACATCGGGGTTCAGCTTATTAACAGCATCAACCATACCGTTAAAGTTGGCAATGTAGCTCATAACAGCATAAACGCCAACCTCAACCACGTAGTTGATCAGATCAACAGCCAAATCACCGGTATCGGAAGCAGCGGCTTTCAGCTCGGCAACAACCACATTCTGCACGCTTTCAGCCACATTCAGGATATCGGTATCGGTGATATTATCCAGGGAATCGGAAATGGCATCCCAGTTGAAAGAATACAGCTGTTCGCCATCATTCTGCAGATAATGAACCATCTGCTCAACAATGTATGTAGAGAAGTTTCTGACACCAACATTGATAGTGAGCACTTCTGCATTGGAAACATAGCCCTGCACTTCTTTACGGGCATACTTTAAGAAGCTGGAAAGCGATGCGGTATAACCGTCACCGTTATATGTGCTATCCAGCAAGTAGCGCAGGTCTTCCACGCGGAGCTCGTTCTTGGCATAGACCCAATAATCGTCCTCTTTGCCAAGCGCTTCGGCGACCTTAACATAGTAGGCTTCCTCTTCGGGTTTATCCAACCCTACACCTGCAGTCATCGCATCACCCAATGCAACGTAATATGCCTGATACGCACTCTCGCTGGTAAGAGCAACCGTAGCCGCAGCCGCGGGGGTCACAAAACCAGCCATAAGCGCAAAGACCATTACAAAGGAGATGCACTTTTTGAACAGGTTTCCTTTAAACATTTGATCTCATCCTCCCAATAAAATACCCTCATAGCTATGGGCATTATATTTTAACGTATATATTGTACTCCTAATTTACAACTGTGTCAACCGCTTTTTCCCTCTTTATTAACCAAAAAAGCCGCCAGAAATCAGCGGCTTTTTGGATATTATTGCTGTTATTTTAACTAAAAAATTACCGTCTTCGTTGCTGCCAAGCTTGCTTTTGCTTCTGCTGTTTGTTCCAAATGACCATAACGACACCCACCAGGATCATAGATCCCACCAAGATGCCAACAACAACCAGCGTCAGCGTACCGATGCCGAAGCCCAGCTTGTTGACGCGACCGGTGAGCACATACTGATTGCCCTGAGAGTCGGTCAGCGTCGCACCGTTGTTATAGTCAACGCCATACTCCGCAGCCAGCTTTTCAGGAACAATGACTTCTTCCTGCAAAATATCCTGAACATTCAGCGCAACGATATACTTTCCTCCTTCAGTGCCTGCCAGTGAGAAAGCGGCTTTGCCGTCATCGTCCACAATAACGCTTGTGAGTTTCCGCAAATTACCGCCGTCAACCACATAAAGCGTCGCAGTCTTCCGGGCGGTATCTTTGCCCAGCGGCAGAAGAACCGTGGAATTGAGGGTTGTGTCACCCATAGTAATAACGAAGCTTTCCGCATCACCGATTGTATCGGAATATTTGTCGGAATTGTTTTTGCTGACAGTCACAGTCAGATCCTGCGCCCCGGCCAGGGTGCTGGCGGTCTGATCCTGCAGTACCACTTTCCAGTCCACATTGTCCGAGGTGTGGATGGTGACAGTGACCTGTTCGTTCGTCAGACTCTCCAGCGCGCCCTTCGGGATAGCAGTGCTGCTGTCAGTCTCGATAACGATCTCAGGCTCACCACCACGGAAATTGTTGTCCTTGATGTAGTCCGCCACCTCTTCCCAGCCGGAAGAATCTGTTACGTTGGCATTCACTGTTGTGCCTTCTCCGTCAGTCTTTGTGATAACAGTAGCGTTGTCGGTACTCTCGTAGGTGACTTTTGTATCCGAAATATCAACAGGTCGCTTTAGCGTTTCTTCGGAAAGCTGCCGATAGATCTCATCCTCAACCTCCTGAAGTCCATTGTAGGAAACATAATTCAGATTGGGGCACTCGCTGAGGGCACTTTCCTCCACAGTTTCAATTGTACTGGGCAGGTAGAGTTCTTTCAGCCGGTCGCAGCCGTAGAAGGTCCAGTAGGGCAAAACGGTGATATTGCTCTTGATCTTTACATAAACCAGGTTTTCACAGTAACAGAAAGCACTGCTGCCCAAAGACACTACACTGGCCGGAATTGTAATCCCCGCCAAGCTGCTGCAGTGATAGAATGCTTTGTCGCTAATGGTGCGCAAACACTCAGGAAGTGTGATTGATGTCAAGGCTGTACAATCGTAGAAACAGCCCCAGCCGATCTCTTCGACTCCCGGGATGTAGATTTGTGTCATATTGTAGCAGCCCGCAAAGGCCAGATCTCCCAGCGATTTTACAGAAAGCGGCAGGGTAACCGCAGTCAAATTCACGCAATGGTAAAAAGCCGCGTCACCGATGCTTGTGACCCCTTCCTCCACCTTCACGAGTTGAATCTGATCCGTATGCTCCAACCACGGTGCCGGTGTATTCTCCGGGAAATCTATCATTTCTCCGGAGCCGGAAATGGTAAGTACACCGTTTTGTAATGTCCAGCTCAAGTTATCACCGCAGGTGCCGGATAATTCCTCTGCCGCTGCCGGCAAGACGAAAAGGCCCACGCACAGAAGCAACGCAAGCAGCAGGGATATGGATTTGTTAATGTGTTGTTTCATAACGTGTTCCTTTCTATGCCCTCCCCTTTGGGGAGGGTGGCGCGCAGCGCCGGGAGAGGTTGGCCCTCCCCTTTGGGGAGGGTGGTTGAGCGGAGCGAAGCCGGGAGAGGTGCGGCTTCCCCTTTGGGGAGGGTGGCAGCCGTCAGGCTGACGGGAGAGGTTGGCGTGCGGGAGACAGGGGCGGCTTGAGGAATCACCTCTTCCGACCTTGCTGGCGCTCGGCCACCTTCCCCAAAGGGGAAGGCTTGGGCGCAGCCCTCATTATGAGGGCTGCTTATGATTGATTCACCGAACTTGGGTTATTGATCGTAAGAGGATTATCCAGTGTGATATTGAAGGTGACACCGTTCTTAACGACAGCCATAGTTGTAATTTGAACATTTGTGCCATATCCCGTATACTTCTCAAGATAATGACGACCTCCAATACCAAACGACTTATAGGTCTCAACCAAACCCAATTCATGGCTAACTGCTTCATCAGTATCATAGCTGAAAACTTTCGCCGCAAGTCCATTGCCTGCAGGTAATGTCAGCGTTGCTGTAGTGCCGCTTCCAATCCCGGACACCGCAATACACAAAGTAGGTTCATAGAAGTAGCCATGCGCATTCGTAATCACAGTGGCATTGTCAATTACCGCTTTCGCATACAATGTAGCAGTATAGGAATCATAGTTACTCTGAATTGTCTCGAGTCCGGTAAATGTTGGAGTGCCTTTCCAGTCAGTAGTGTAAGTGATTTTTGTGAATGCGTTCCATGTTGTTGTACCAGTCGTAATTACTGCCGTCGGCTTTACAGATTTCACCGTCAACAGGTTACTGCCCGCAAAGGTATAGGTTGCTCCCGTCGCAGTCTTAACCACCAACGTATACTGATAGGTACCTGCCAAACAGATCGTACTATTCTCGTCCTCGGATTTCGCAGAGACGACGGTGAAGGTACCGTCCTCATCCGGATCTCTCAGGATGAAGTAGCTTGTTTCGTATCCGGTACCACCCCATACATAGCCCTCGCCAAAGCTGTAGCCGCCGTGTGTACTGCTGTCATTGTTCTGGGTCAGTGTCAGAGTCATTTCGGTAATGTCAGCATACTGCAGCACGCTGTTGGTAGCAGCGGGAGTTATGGTGATGCCGCTCAGATCCGCATAGGTATATTCCTGCATAAAGGTACCGGTCACAACATCATTTCCGCTTTCATCTTTGCTGACACCCAGAGTGGCCGCATTGACATCGATTGTAACCACATTGACCACATAGTAGGTTTTCTGCTGATCCTCCGCAATGCCGACCACATAGGGATTCGAGTTTTCTTCATCCTTCGCAGCATGGTAGACATTATCGTCATCATAGACATCGTAGAATTCAAATCCAACTACTTTCCATGTGCCGTTCTGGCTGTCAGCAACACCTGTACTGGTCGACTGCACCACAGGGAACTTGAAGTAATAGACGGTGTAATCACTGCCCTTTGTGGACTTACCTGTTCCGTAAGCGGTTGCGGTGACTCTATCGCCGGCTTCATTTTCAAAGATCGCCACGACGTTTGTATAACCAGGACCATACTTGATTGTTGCCTGATAAATAGCCTCAGGGTAAGTCGTTACTTCTGTTGAGCTGTTATAGTTATTACCGGTGATGGTCAATTCGGGTGTATCCGAGCTGTCGTAAGCAGGAGGATCAGGGTACGCCGCATTAATGGTGGGCGACTGAACAGCTTTTTGGATATGCTCTTCATTACCGACCTTTACATACGCGAAGTAGTAGAATCCTGCGCTCTCAACAGGGAATGTACCGGTGTAGTATTCGCCGTTCCATATCAGACGGGTATTCAAGCCCATTTCCGGGAAGCTGGGATTTCGCTGATCTGCGTAGATCAGGTACAGGTTCTCCAAGCCTTCCATCTTTTCGCCGGTATTTGAGTAGACATTGACCATAACACCAACACTGGTCGCCTGCTCATAGATGAACGTCAGATTGCTGTTACGGTAAACCTTGGAGGTCACAGTTTCTGTCTCGTCGGTACTGCCGTCATCTCCGGTTTCACCCACTGCAGCTGTACCATCGCTGACCGTAGGCAACGGATATACCAACGACACCTCTGCATAAAGACCCAGATACGCAATGAGCGAACGCTGATATTGTGCATCCAGTTCGTAGTATTCGCCATCCAGCACCAGATATGTCAGCGTGTAGGTACCACTGTTTCTGAATGTGGCCGTGCCCTTCCACTCCGTTCCTGTCCAATACATAGGAACTGTAATATATTCACCGGTGTCAGACAGGAAACGTCCGGAAACAGTAGACGGCTGCAACGCTTTATCCACGCTGAATTGTACACCCACTTCACGAGTGGTGTAGCTGTCCGCTGTAAATGCCATTGCCGAGCCGTACATCGTTACACTCTGCAGGGCAAAACCCGAAACAGTTACTTTAATTTCAGAAGATATACCATCAACTGTAGGGAAATTATATTCGACGCCATCAATCCACAATCCATTCAGGACATAATCACCGGGCATCGTGAATTCAGGATAACCTACCCATCCCTTGTCAGCATTATATTCCAAGGTGATGGCATCCATAGTACTGCCTTGGGTGGCATTGATCTTTCGTCTAAAAATTGCCTTAACACTTGCATTAGTACCAATACCTTCGATATTGGCAATGAGCTCAGCTCTGTGTGCAGTGCCGTTATATTCATAGGTTGCCAAAAGCTCGCCATTGATTTTCGCAGAAAGAGACAGATACTGGGTAGACAAATCTGTATTAAACATAGCCTCCAGATCTGCGGTGGATGCGAATTGGATGTTCAGTGTGCCACTAACTGTCTCACCAGAGAGAACCATACTGTTATCCACGCCGTCGCCTTCCAGGTAGACAATGACACTGATCATAGTCGCTTCATTTTGCTCAAGGTTGGTAATACCGTAGAAAGAAGCATCCTTGCCTGCACCGTCCTTGGCAGTATAAGTGCAATTACTTTTAGTAATGACGATCGGCACAATATACTTACCGTTGTCAGGATAGGCAAACTCAACATCCAGCTTTGCGTCCGCAAGCCAGCTGTTATTGGAATCTACGAAAGCCAGTCTCAAATAACTGAGCATTTTCAGGGTATTGGCAGCTTCTTCCGGGTTGCTGGAATAGAAAATATAACAGCTGCCGGAGCCCTGTGTTGTACTGATTTCACCCTCAAACAGCATACCTTCATAGCTGCCGTCAACACGGTTGGAGCTCTCAAATCCGTCAACGCTGATCTCAATGTCATACTTAACTTCCACATCGCTGGATGTCAGCAATCTGGACGTCTCTTCTCCGTTCGTATCTGTTTCCGTAAGGTAAGCTACGGTGCGGGTCACAGTGTCCCTGTAGATAGTTTCCGCTGTATCGCCATCGCCGTCAATATCGTCAGTATCAACATCCGGATATACCAGATGTTCTGTCTCGACTTCAACATCCATACCTTCAATATTTTCAGTTGTATAGGTGTTATAGAAGTACACTTGCCGCGATTCTGTGGAACTGGTTCCATTCTCGTCATAAACGATTATCTGGATGTAACGCTCCACCTTGGTCTCAGTGTATTTTGCCAAGCCATCCAAAGTCAAAATGGAGTCCGCTGCATTGGTACGCACCCAAAGATCCAGCACCATACCATAAGTATCAGCAGCCACCTTATTAGAGGGAGATACCGTACCTCCCTTGTTTTGTGTATTAACCTTATCAATAGCATAATATGGCTGCCCCTTGGTTGCAGCATCAGTGTACAATTGGGCAGTAAATGTAATTGTAAGGCCGTATTTTACATACAGATCAAACTCAACAAACATACTGGCACCACTGAGCCGTTCAAATTTCCAGAATGCACCATCATGGATTGTAACGGGAACATCAGAACCACTTACATCGAAGATATTCGACACCAAATATGTTTTGTCATTCATCCACCTGCCAACAGTCTGAGTTTTTCCCGCCATTGTAATATCCGCCGTGTTAACACTAATCAGAATATAGATGATATCTTCCAAATCACCCCATGTGATAGTCTCATCTTGATGTTTCCTTTTATAAACATCGTCCATCTTTTCGCAGGCTTCATCCATCTCGACTTTCAGATCCATATACATGGACAGCCCTGCTAATTCAACATCGTCTACATCCACCTGATCCAAAGTCTTGCCAGTGTATGCGATACCTGTCTGAATCGTAGCCATATAAGCCAGAAGATCACCATATGCACAAACCGCGTTATCATAGAAGTCATACAGCATCACATACAGTTCATCGACAAAGCTTGTACAATCCACATCCGTCACTTCGGCAGTGCCATCGCCCAACGCGACCTCCACATTAGCGCTCAAATAGGTTTGCACAATTGCTTGGATGGTATCTATATAATTAACATCAGGATAATCTTTACTCTCTCCTCTGCATATTCTGTTATATTCACTAACAACATCGGCATACATTTCGTCAAGAATAGACAGCTTTGTTTCCAACTCGCCTTTACCATCCGGATAGATCAGGGAAGAAATCGCTCTTACGCCATAATACTGTGAATTTTTGTACACGAAATCATAGGTTCCCAACTGTTCATCCTTAATGCCCCACTTGGTAAAACCAAAATCCGTAGCAGAACCTTCCACACGACCATCTTCGCCATAATGTTTGCTGGACAAGAAGGACGAAGAACCCACAAGATCCAGTGTTGCAGGGCGCAGCACCAAATTCTCGATACCATAATTGGTGCTCAAATTGATCAAGTTGCCCCAGGTCAGGTTGGCTTTGACCGTAGTCTGGTCTTCGGCCGAGAAGGAATCTACACCTGAGGTGCCAGGCTCCAACAGATTGCCGTCGGCGTCATATCGACCTGCAAGTGCCACTTCCAAGCTGCCGTTAGAGGAAACCTGGGTGGTAATACCGCTGGCTTCCGGAGCAAAGGACATCGTATACCATGCGTAACTGACGGAGGCCATCATAGCGACAGACATAGCCAGCATAAGCGCAACTGCTACGATCTTTTCACGGGCCCGAGGCAAGGCCGCCTTTAACTCTTTAATTCGTCTTTTTGTTTCTGTCATTTCTAACATACCTCCTGCCAGGATCTGTGATATGCAGGTTTCGCAGGCAGCGAAACTAATTTGTATTCACAAAGAAATATATCATCTGTTCTTCGACGGCAATTTCATTCCAGATCCACTGTGTGATCAAGCGATAACTGCCCGGCTCAGGATAAATATCTGCCGTTGTCGGTGTCAGCATAATACCATCGTCGGTAACGGATGCGTACAAAGCAGTATCCTGCATATAGACAAGATTTCCTTCCGCATCCGCTGTTAATTTTTCGATTTGCACTACTTGCAGTTTTGCAGCACCCCATTTCGGATTGATCAAAATGGTGTGCGGCAGGTTGGAAGCCTTCAGAATCTGCGCCGAAACTTCCGGAATCGCTACCTGTACCGGCGTGAAATCCTGTGTGGGATATTCACTGGCCTCAACCACGATCGTAGGTCGCACATTCGATTCCAGTGCGCTGCTGAAATCCAAATACACAACGCCGTTCCAGTCTTCCTGATACGGCCAGGTTAAGGTCAATTCGCTGGTGTCATACAGCATCTTATATTCGACGCCATCCAAACTCCATCGGACTTTGTTCAGTGTGCTGCTTCCCTGCATAAATATCAGGGTAAAATCGGCGCGTGTTTCCAAATTCAACTTCACGCAGGCAATGGATTTTTCTCTATTCATCACATCGTGAACCTGAACCGGGATTAAGCCTGTTACAACCTTATTTTCATCTTTAGTCTGGTCGATCAGCTCTACAGCTTCATTTCCGTAAGGGAGCATGTTAACAGTAATCGTACCCTTCAGTCCAAACCAAACAATATCGATTGTCAAAACCGTGGCTCTTTCCAAGCCGAGCGCATCTTCTCTCCGCTCCAGCAGAATCTGAATATAATCCTCGCCTACTTCAGCGGTATAGTTAAGGTGTTCTGTTGCAGTAGCATCCAGCGTCACTGTCACTTCATCCTGAGGCCAAGTAACTTCCGGCTCCGGTTCCTCCGTAGGTTCCGTAGTATCGGTTGGCTCTGTTTCTTCTATAGATTCAGTGGGATTCGTTTCCTCTGTAGGCTCGGTGGGGTTCGTTCCTTCTGTAGGCTCGGTGGGGTCCGTTGCTTCTGTAGGTTCGGTGGGGTTCGTTCCTTCTGTAGGCTCGGTGGGGTTCGTTTCTTCTGTAGGTTCGGTAGTATTCGTTCCTTCTGTAGGCTCAGTAGGATCCGTTGCTTCTGTAGGTTCGGTAGTATTCGTTCCCTCTGTAGGCTCGATAGGATCCGTTCCTTCTGTAGGCTCGATAGGATCCGGTGTTTCTGTAGGCTCGGTGGGATCCGTTACTTCTGTAGGTTCGGTAGTATTCGTTCCCTCTGTAGACTCAGTGGGATCCATTGTTTCCGAAGGCTCCAAATCCGGACGACTGATAGAAATCGTTATCGTTCTCTGACTCTCATCTGCCTGCCAGTCTGACAGCTGGATCTGCTGACCGTCTTCACGCAGACAGCAACTGCTGTATGCAACAGATGTAGTCGGAGTATAAATCAATTCTGTGCTGGTCCAATCGATCACACGGCCATATGTACTGCCTGGGAAAAGAACCATCACAGCAGAAGCCACCGCGGCTGCCCACGTCAAGACAAGTCTGCATTTCTTTTTCGGCGTGGGGCGCATACGGCAACTCCTTTCTCAATCATCGTACATAGTCTATGAACAGCCGCAATAGGCTGGTTTGTTCTGCTGCGGTAGAAAGACCGCTGATGGTCAGCGTGTAGGTGGTCTCTGTCAGCAAGTTCAGAATTATCTCCTCCCCTGCCTCCGCATCTTCGGTTCCATCGTAGAAGCGGAAAACATAGCCGGAGCCAAACAAGGAATACAAAGAAGAAGCCTGCGTGATTTGCCGGGCCGTCGCCGTCAATACCACGGGTTCTTGCGTAACCGTTGATTCCGTACCGTCTTCCGATGCTTCCGTAGATTCCTTTGCGGGCAAAATCAGCGTTACCTGTAATTGCTCCGGAGCTGTCACGCCCTCGGAAACCGCTAAATACATCCGGCAGATTTCTGCCGCCTCTGCCATAGTAAAGGTCAGGACATAATCCCCTGCATCATTTTGCTGCCATTGCTGCGTGGCAAAGGTCAACTGCTCCAGGGGTTTTACCTGAAACGACTGATCTCCCGTGATTTCCTCCCGGTATCTGCCGTAGGCAGTGCCAATGGATAAACCGATTGCCGCCCCCAAAAGCAGTATCACTATCAGCCAGATCCTGTTATTCTTCATTTCCGGCTTCCTCCGCAACAGCACTTACCCTTCCGCTTGCGGAATCATAAGCATATCCGTCAGGGATAAATGCACTGACGTCCGAAGAATACGTACCGCCGGTGATCTCTACCGTGGACAGATTCTGATAGCCCTCCGGCACAAACACCTGAACAGCGTAGCTGTTTGTACTTATAATATTGGAGCTTTCGCCGGAAATGCTCACATAAATGGTTTTTTCATAGCTGCTATCCACATAGATGGCATCGCCGGTATCCGTATAGCCGTTGCCCTCCAGCGTCGGTGTCTCCTTCGCGCCGATTCCAGTTACTGTGCTATCTACCACATACAAGTCGCCGCCCTTAAGGGCGATACCTGTCATACCCGAGGCTGTGCTTTCGATCACCCTGGTAACACTGTCGCCCTGCGGCTGATAGATGGCAGCATAATAGCCGGTCAGATTAGACTGATAGATCTGTACATCCGTGCCCCAATTGCCACTGGAGCCATTGCCCATAATCGCAATATAACCGCTGGTGAGCGTACAGCCCTCCACAACGACCTGTGTGCTTCCATCCGCAGCTGTTCCGTTGCCTCTTATAAACACAGCACAGCCAGCCACATCGATGGTGCAGTCAAACAGCCGAACGGTGGAATCAATACTGCCTCCCTGATCAACAATATCAATGGCATCATCGCCCTCACCGGAAATGTTCACTTTGCTGAGGGTCAGAGAACTGCCGCTGACGCTGATCACATCCTTGCTGCTGTCTGCAGCCAGGATATTACCGTTCATCACGATCAAATTCGTCGCGTCGCTCAGTTGCAGCACAGAGCTGCCTGCAGCACCGGTAATGGTGTAGCCATTGAGATCCAGCACTGTGTTTTTACCGCTCTTGAGGGTCAGCACCTGATCAAGCGTCAAATTCTGGCGCAGCTGCACCATTTCGCCGGCATTCAGCGCCGTCGTCAGCTGCTCCACTGTGACAACTTCCGTAAATTCGGCCTGTGTTGTCTGTCCAACTACTGTTAAACGGGCAATATAACTATCTGGCAGCGTGCCGTTGATCAGCGCATCCGCTGCGGCTTTTCCAAGCTGGCTGTCGTAAGTGGTAGCCTGCTGGATTTCAGCCCAAGTGCAAAGATACACCCAAATTCCGTAGCCGTTTTCGTCCACGCTTACCTGGTAATAGCCAGGATATGCAGATGCCGTAATTGCTCCGCTGTAACCGTCTGAAGCGGAAAGCTGGGCAAGGAAGTCTGCTACAGTCAAACCATTGGCGGTTGCCAGCACGCCATCTGCAAAGGTTGCGGTATCCAAAACATACTCCACAGGACGCAGGTAATCCTCTACGCTGGCCACAACTGCCGACGTTCCGGTTTCATTGGTGGTTTCCGATACCGTTCCCATAAAGTAGTAACCCAGCATATCATAGACCCACTGCCATTTCAGCTGTGCGTCATTGGAACGCTCCTGAGTCAGCACCAGTTCGCTTTGACTCAGCAACGAATAGGTATAGCTATCCTGCGTGTTGATGTAAACACGATCCATCGCTTCACTGTTGCGGGTAACGGCCGAATCTACATAGAAAAACAATCTCTGCTGCATTGGGACTGCCATCTGCGCCTTGGACACATTCACAGCCACATTCACCAAATCGTCACCGGTATTGGTAACACGCAGACCGATCATACCGGAATCGCCGGGACTTGCCTGGATTGCCTCCTGGGAAACCAGCACCTCTCCGGTAAATCCCCACGCGGCCGCCTCAAACTGCAGGCCGGAGGTCTGCAGTACATTGGTATACCATGCCGCGCTCATTCCAAATATCAGCGCAACAGCAATAATCACCGTCTGCAGTGCAATTGCGGCCTGAACGATAACTTTCTTTCGAACCGCACTTAAAGCATTATTCTGTTTTGGAGTTTTCTGTTGGTTCTTTGCCGTTCTCCTCAACATCATGTTTCATTTCCTCAATAAGCTCGTTCTTGATGCGTTCCAGCATCGCGGAATACTCTTCATCGGTATACAACTCGTCCTGTCTTTCCGCATTTCGCTTCTCTTCTTCCAAGGCAAGCTCAATATCCCGCCGCATATTTTTCATACACGAGCGCAATACAAAGCCGGCGATCAAAAGCGTCGGAAACAGAATCAGCAGCATAAAGCCTATCTTATCAGTTAAAACATTTACAAGTGATACCATAAAATTACTATCCTTTGAATAGTGATACACCCTGCCAATTAGGTTGTTTGCCGTAACATATTCCGCATCAGCGGATAGATTTGCATCGCCCTTGGTTTCCAAAAGCACTTGTCCGTCACCACTGACGGTCACATTGACCACCCGATGGGTGACGATTTTTCCCATAATCTGTGGATTCTTGGATCGGAAACAGACAATCTCGCCTTCCTGAATGTCGGCAATATTCGTTTCCTTGCAAATCAGCAGGGAACCCACGGGAATTTCCGGTTCCATACTGCCGGTTACCACCCGAAACAGGCTGATGTTGCCGAACTGCGCATATCCATTGGAGGACACCTGCGCTACAACCGTAAGACACAGGATTATAGAGATCACCAGCACCAAAGTGGACAGTACAGATCCTATTTTTTTCTGAATTTGCTTTCTTCGCTCTATTTTCATCATATCCAGGGTCTTCGCTCCGTTAATCCGCATTGCTGCCTGCCAATTCAATACTGATGGCAAAGCTACCGGTAGCTGCAGCATTAATGCAATCCACATCCTGGCCTTCCAGCCAGATAAACAGACGAATTCTCTGAGGTACGCCTCCTGTCAATTCTGTCAAATACACATCACCGGTGGCACCAGCCTGCTCCAAAGCAGAAATCTCCGTTGCGTCAGCAATACCGTCACTGCCCGCAATCGTATATAGCTCGCCGGTATCGGCAATAAAATTTCCCTTTGTCACATAAGGGTAAATCTGATACTGAAGCCACTGGGTGTAAAATTTCTCCTTCAAAGACGCTTCCTTTTCACCGGATGTATCTTTACCGGCAAGGAAGGTTTTGAACATTTGGGCAATCAACGCTTCCTCTCCGGCATCTATCCAACCGTTGGTCAGCTGTACCGTTAGACGGTCGCTGATGGATGTTGCCGTTCCGCCGATGCCCAGAGGGTCCGTCAGAACATACTGACCGTTCAAAATATCTTTTCCCTTCCCGTCCTTCACCGCAGTAGGATGGGAATCGCCATTGGGCTCGTAAACAGTAAATCGGGTCGCTTCACTGTAGAGGGCACTGCAGCCCGGCTCTGAGTACACGCCCTGTAGGCGGGAATAACTGTCATTAAAGTCTTCGCTATAGGAATACAGCAGCATACTTTTGTTCAGAACGGTACTCTCATTGATCAGAAACCCCAGCCGTACAGAAGCAGCTGCCTGCTCATTAATATTGGTAAGTTCGTAGCCATTGCTTGTTTTTTCTGGCTCCGGCAAATCCACTACAAAGGAACCGGCACCTTCAGCACCGGTAGACACCCGCAGCTTGTAGCCGTCCACCGGTGAAACCACCCAAAAGTCAAAATACACATAATGACCTGTTTGGGAAGTTTCCATCTCATCAGCGGCCACATTGGCATACAACAGCATATCATCTGCCAGAAATTCCGTGGTATCTTTGATCTGACCGGCAACGGCGGATCCGTTGATTACTTCCGAATCATTCATCTGATAATATGTTGGAATGTACCAGGTTTCACCGTCTGCAGTTGATACAGGGATCAGTCCCCCCAATTCCTGCAAATAGTCATATTGCGCAAAATCCGCGAAATTCAGATTGGCAGAAAAGGCGCCGGGGTAATGATATACCTGTCCATCCTCTTCATAAACGATATCCGGCGCAACCAGCACTGTATGAGAGCCACTAATCGTGATCTGGATGCCCTGGGCGATCGGCGCTGTCGAGATGCTCAACCACGCAAACGAAATGGTGATTACCATAATCAACGCTGTGATCAATAACAGCAGCGCCGCAAGTAATCTGGAGTATTGCTTCATAGTTTGTTCCCCTTAGTGCTGCTGTGCATTTCGACGACGTTCCACCGCGGCACTCCTCTGTTCCATTTTCATAAAACGGGTACGCAAGCGGAATGGCTTATTTTCGTGGAATCGTTCCAGCTCCCAAATAATCGGCTGGAGAATTTCCATATCGTGGGCACGCTGCAGCTCCATAGCCCGCCGCTCTTCCTCTTCGGCAGCAATGCGAGCACGTTCTGCTTCTTCCTCCCGACGGATTCGATCCGCCTCTTCCTTCTGACGGAGGAGCTCCCTTTCAATCTGGCGTTGCTTACGCAAACGGGTATTTTCTTCCCGACGGCGCGTCTCTTCTTCTTCCAGCAGCACCACAGCATCATAGAAGTCCAGCCGTTCTGTAATTTCCTCCTGGCTTTGGGACAATTCCCGCCGCTCTTCCAGCCGCTCCATCAGGTGCTCGCTGAAATTTGCCAGATCTTTTCTGATCAGGCCGCTGCGGCGGCGCAGTTCGGTTTCCCGCTCCATACGCTCCTGCAGCAGCCGCTGTTCCTCTTTTTCTTTTTCCAAGCGGAGACGCTCTTTTTCTGCCTCCCGCTCCTGGCGCAGCCGCTCTTTCTCGGCGGCTTTTTCCTGACGGATCCGTTCCTCCTCCGCTTTTTTCCGCTGCCGCTGTTCCTCCACCAAGCGGTGACGTTCTGCGGATTCCTCTTTCATCAGCTGGCTTTTTGTCAGCTCTTCAATCAGAACTTTGCGGACCTCCACATCCGGAAGGTCATAATCCTCTGTCAGTTCCTCAATAATTTCCTTAATGAATTTCGGCTTCAGAGTCCGCTTCTTTTCCTTTGCTGCCACGGACACCTGGCGGTCTTCCTCATCCTGTAGATAGCCCTTTAAAACCAGGTAGTTAAACAGGATATTGTGGAATATGTCCCGTTGGAATCTCTCATCCACTTCCGGATTCTGTTCCACTACGCGGATGGTGTAACCAATGTGATCATAATTCCGCAAAAACTCCAGCAAAGAAGCAATTTTGCGATAATTGGGGTTCTTTTTCAGAACATTGGTCTTGGTAATGGTACCTTTAATTCTGGAGAGCTTGCTCATTTGCTGGGCAAACTCTGTATTCATATACATACTCAGCACGCGGAAAATACGGGATATCCGGTTGAACACATCGTAGTTCCGACTGTCTGTGTCCAAAAAGCTCTCCACTTTTTTGATATGCATAAACATATCCAAATGCACATGCTCTGTGGGACTGTCCATATTGGACTCAACCTTCAGCTTCGCACCAAATTCATCGCTCATCGCTTCGAACAGTGCATCGTGACGGATCTTAACAAAATGATACGCCATTTCCAGCGCCGTAAACACCAGCCGGTTTTCATACAGCTCTGTGCTGTCTTCACGGTAACGCTGCATCAAGCGAGAGGGGCGGACATCGCCGGTCTGCTCATCAAAATCCTCCACCAAGGAAGCGTGCTGGGCCAAATGCTGCACCACCTCTGTGCCTGTGCGCTTTGCATTGGCAACATTGACTATCAGTTCTTCCTCTTTGATCACGTTTCGGGGACTGCCGATAACCGTCTGAAAGCCCGGCAGGGCTTCTTCAATGGCATCCACCCACGTCAGATCCACTGTTTTGATCAGCTTCCGGTTGGAAAACTGGATTTGATTGCGGGCGCCGGCAATGGCTTCCATAAAGAACTGATAAAAGTCCGTACTGCCCAACGCCCGGATAATACTCTTGGTAAATTTCTGATAAATCGGGTCTACCAGGGCCAAAGGCTCCATTTCCGCCGCCACTGTATTCTTTTTACTGGATGCCATGGTACACCTCTTATCTCAATGATTAGTTATTCTTTCTCAGTAACTCAACATATTCCTTGCAGATAGCCATCTGATTCTTGCCAAACAAGCGATCTAAGTACACATTGAACCGAGCCAGGTCATCCTTCATAAATGCAAGACTCAGAGATTCAAACTTACGCAGCACCTTTTTGGCAACGATGAAGTCCACCGCTTGGATTTCCGTACCGCCGCAGGCAATAAAACAGGGCACGAAATCACGGATCTGCTTGATAACACGGTTACCGAAAGCCAGTCGGAAGTTCTTGATCAAATAGCCGTTAAGTACTTCCAGCTTATCTTCGATTTCCTGGCTCAGGGGATATTTCTCCTTTGCCTGCGTAAACAGCTCCTCCAACTTATCGGTAGAAATGTAAATCGGAGCCTCGTCCTCGCACTCGAAGGGGTCTGCACGACTGTCCAGGTCGATAGGAATAGCACGGTCATACACCTTATCCGCAACGGCGAATGTAGAGTCATCGTTGTTGATGGTGCCGACGAACCACACATTATCCGGAATCTGTACAGTACCGTTGTTGATCAAGCAAGGGTCATTGGGCCAGGTGGCAGTAACCACATCCACCTTCCACTCCTCTACCAGCGGCATTTCCAGAATGGACAACATTTCCGCAAAGTAATACTCAACACGGGCAATGTTCATTTCGTCCAAAATCAAGATGTGAGGATCCCGATAATAGTTGGCCTCATAGATTGCACGCAGGAAATCCGTCTCGTTGTACTTCTTGGTAAATTCGTTGTAGTAGCCATAAAGCTCTGTCCGCTCACGCCAGGAGGGCTGGACGGAAACCAGAGATGTATCCTTTTGCACAAATTTGCCAAAAGCATAGGGCAGACTGGTTTTACCGGTACCGGAAATACCCTGCAGAATGACGATTCTTGCCGTTCCCATTGCTGCCACAAAGTAGCGGATCATATCCAAATCGTAATACAGCCGCATCTTGGATGCCGCAAACGCACGGAAACGAACGCAGAATTCTTCCAGCGTTACATCCTTTTCGTATACCGGCGGGATATAGCTGGTCTTGTAGAAATTATCTACACTGGTCAAACGGAAGAAACGGCTGGAGGACGGATCGACACAAGGCGCGTCAAAGGTGTTCCGATCTTCACCGAGCATATTTTCTTCTGTTTCGCCCTGCTGGCCATCCGGCTGTTCCTCGTTTTCACCCAGCTCGTCCATCAGTGCCTTGTAGGCCTCCTCCGGACTGCCGCCCAACTCCGCTACCTTCATACTCAGCAGCTTATCCTTTTCGTAGTTGGCGCGGATCAGGTCGCGCTGCAGGCTTCGCACCTGCTTGACCATATTATCGTATTCCTTCACCGGAACGCGGAATCGCAACAGCTTGCGCAGTAACTTTACCAGCAGAATCACAAGGATCACCAGCACGACAACCAGCGCAATATTGGCTATCAGCAGCAAGACCCAGTCCATTGTGGTGAAATCTTCTTCATACTGCTCGATAATTTCCATCCGCATCGGGAAGTTCAGCAGATAATTCAGAAAGTTAAAGAAGGCGGTAAAAACATCCACGAGTGCGCGGAAAACCCGGCCGAAATCCTGAAAGAAGTATCTCAAAAAGTTATCCACGGTCTCTTCTCCCTTTCAGGCCGAAAAACCAGGCGTGCCTGGCTTCCCGACAAACTATAAAAATCAGCTCTGTGCTTCTTCAACAGGTGATTCTTCTTTCGTTTCTTCTTTTTCTTTGGCCATATCAGCCAGCAGTTCCGCACGTAGCTGTTCGCGGAGCTGTGCTTCCAGCTCTGCCCGGGCATTTTCCTGTGCTTTCTTCTGCTCCTCAATGACATCCTCGGTCCGGCCCCGCTCTTCTTCATAACGCAGGCGGTTCTTCACGTTCTGATACTCGAACAGCACGCGGAAGAACTGCACCAAGTGGTACAGGAAGAACAAAAATACAGGAATAACAATCACTACCAGGAAACCGGTAGAGGTCTGCAGATAGTCAAAGACCTTGCCGACACCGGAAATATGGGTCACATACTTACCGACCACCATAGATTCATGGACAGTCATCGGGTCAACAGAGGTACTATTGTCGCCCTTGGTTTGGAAAATCAAATAGGAGCCGCCGTCGTAAATTGCCTCAATACGGTGGGTATTGAGCACGCGCTCGCCGTTGATCACCGTCCAATAAGTGATGACATCACCCTGACGCAGTGTGCCTTTGTCCTTGACGGTCTTGCCAACGACCAGATCGCCCGGTTCCAGGAACGGGGACATAGAATCCGTCTGGATCGAGAAGAACTCAATGCCAAGGATGCTGGGCACGCCGTTGCCGGATGCGGTCACAAAAGACACATAAGTGCACACCGCAGCCAGAACGAGACCGATAATCAGCAGGACATTCACCACGGTATTCAGGACCTTGCGACCCTTGCGCGGATTAGCCTTCTTGGCTTCGCTCACCTCATTGGGATTTGCTTCATTCATTTTCTTCGTTTTCATAATGGGGCTCCCTTTCTGTTTGTAATACTGGGGGAAGATATATAAATTCATTAACAGCGCCATCGCTGTGGTTTACTCTTCATCTGTTCCGGTGGGAATCGGATCCAAACCGGACTGACCGCCGGGATCTGCAAAGAATTGGATGTTAGCCATAATCTGGGCTTCGTGACCGATGCGGTTGTCGCAGTCCACATCCTGGCCCTCCAGCCACACATACATATCCACTTTCATAATCTGCTGAGCATTCAGGTCGATCAGCTTTGTGTCGGAGATGAACTCACCCATTGTCTTCACCACCACATCCCGTTCAACGATATCCGCTTCAGTCCAGGTAGTAGTGGTCTGACAAATCAGGCGCTCCTCAGGAACCAGGCTGTCGGTGCCGTCAATACTGGGGGTGGCAATGTAGCCCACTTTGTCATCAATGTGGGTGTCACAGTTGGGCTCGTAGATGTAAAACACGGAGCTGTCGGTTTGGGCTGTGCCGTTTTCCATAGGTGTGAACTTTAGGCCAATACGCATCGCATTTTGGGCGCCGTTGCCGCCGTCACTGTGGAGAATTTTTTCACTGTCCCAAACCGGTGTGCCGATCAGATAGGTGCCGCTGCCGTCAACGCCGTCCTCAATAGCCACAGCTTCTGTCAGGTTTACCTTCACATCCGTATCGGTGGTAGCATAGAAGGTGATTTTAATGTAGTAACCGTAAACATCGTCCCGGTTGCTGTTCACCGCGTCGGAAAGCTTGATCCACTCACCGGTCTGCCGGCCGTCGGATCCGTACTGGGCAGCATAGAAGCATTGATCCTTTTCCGACCAGGTGACCGGCCGCAGCGGCGCGGTTTCCGATACCAGATCCCGGAAATCCAGCTGGCTGACCCACTCTGCACCCTCCGGCGCCGTTGAGATCACCATACCGGTGGGAGCATTGATGTAAAGGCCGATATCGCTGACCCGGGGGGTGCGGCTGATGGAAAACCAGGTGTAGGTGGCCGTCACCAGCATTGCCAGCAGGATCAGGATCATAATGCAGTAAAGGAAAGCTCTGCTTTTCTTACTGAATACCGTATTTTTGCTCACTGTTTTCTCCTTTAGTAGTTGCGCGATATGTCATCCTGAGCAACGCGAAGGATCTTGCAGCCCACAGGCCGCATATTGTGCTTCGCGCAAAGATTTTTTGGGCAATGCCCTCAGAATGACAATATACTCAAATGGCTAGTGATCCGCTTTTCCGGGGATCTGCGGTACAGGTCGCCGGAAAAGCGGACCGCCGGTAGGGCCGCCGGCTGCAACGCGCGCACTCCTCGCGCCTTCAGCCGGCGATTCCTCAGTTCCCCCACCCCACGTGAAGGTGGGGGAACCGGCGGATTCGCTTTAACTAATTAACAGAGTTGCTTGTGCTTATGTTAGGGGTTAGGAGATGGTAATAGTACCTGCTTCTACTCCAGTGGAAGATGTGTAACCACTCAGAGTAGCTCTTACATAAATTTTGTAGTCACCGGCAGGAAGCGACTCATCCCCTACTGTCACCGAACTCAGATCCACAGTATAGGTGCCCGCACTGACACCAGACTGCAGGGGAACTTCGGTTGTACCGAACATAGTGTAAATATCATACTTCACACCAGTGGGAGCATCGGTAGCATCAGTAATGACCAAAGAGTTATCAGTCAGCTGTGCAGCAGGAGTTGCCAGAGTGCCATTGGTGGTCTCGGTGAAGGTGTAATCCATGGGGACCAGAGTAGCAGAGCTGGAGAACTGCAGATTCATGGTGCCGGTTATGGAAGTACCATTGATGGCAACATCACCGTTATCAACCATATCGCCATCCAGGTAAACCAGAGTGGACAGAGCGGTAGCCTGATTCTTAACCAGCTCCATCAGTTCGGTAGCACCGCTATCGTTGGCTGCGATCTTGGTGGTCAGCGTGCAGACACCACTGTCATTAAAGCTGTAGTTGTACAGGTTGATGGGAGCATTTACAGTGCCGTTTTCGGCATTGTAGGTAGCGGTATTGAACTTATAGTACTTACCATCAGCGCCCGTGAAATCATAGGTGTCAGCAGCAGGAGCAGCATCGCCAGTACCCAGAACTTCAGTTGTCGTTACATCCAACGCAGCAACAGCAACAAGCTTGTAGTTTACATCAACAAATACAATGCGGATAGCCTTCATCAGATCAATCATTTGATCGAGGGTGTAGCCATTACCGGTGCTGATAGCAAACTGCATGTAACTACCCGCACCCTGTGTTGCGTCTGTACCGTTGTTCTCGCTAATACGGTCCACGGCAGAGGTCTGCAGCATCAGAGAAGATCCGGTAGCATTGGTACGGAAGGCAAAATCGATCAGGTAGCCGTACATATCGGACAGGGAGGTGCCACCGCCGGAATTAGTGGTATTCAGAACCAAGCGAGGCAGCCAGAGATTAGCATACACCAGATGATAACCATAGGGGCTGGGTGCTTCAACCACAGTAACCATGGTGGTGGGCACAGACACATCCTCATCAAAACCAGCAATCGTCTTTCCGGGCACAGTGATTTCTGCACCACCTTCGTAGTTGCCGACAAACTCAGCAATGTCGCCGTACACGCCACCGGTAACATTGACAGTGATACCACTGGTCATGATGGACCCAATATTGTTGAATGCGGCGTCCTTAAACTGTGCAACAGTGTAGGTATTACCACCAACCAAAATCCGCAAGTTATCAGTTGTCATCAGAGGCGTAACGGCACTAATAAGAGCTTCACCAGTATAGGTTCCAGTTTTCTCAGGCAGCACGCATCTGCCGATGGTTGCCTTCAATGCTGCCAAATCCGCATAAGCCGCCTTCAAGGACTCATAGGGATCAGCCAATCCCTCAGCAGTCCAGTCGATCGCGGTACCATCAGTTACAATTTCATCCGCAGTATAGGTTACAGTAGTAATGGTCTTCTGCTGATACACACCAACCGCAATAACTGTCTGGTCCAGCGCATTCTTCAGAGAATCGTGGATCTTATTCAGCGCAGTAATCGTAGCCTCTATCTGATTATACTCAGTATTAGTAAATGTGGCACTTGCATTCAAATAGTAAGTAATCATGATATTGGCCAAGTCGGAAGCGTTTTCAGAGAGGGAAGTACCTGCATCCGTCTGGACCTGAATAATGGTTCCATACACGGTATCTTTTGCCTTACGAAGAGCAATCTCCTCGTCAGTCAGACCGCTCACAGTACCGATTGCCAGAACGCCTAGATCTGTACCTGCGGTACCCTGAACAAATTTTCCATTTTCATAATAACCAACATCGGTGTTGCCTTCCAGCGAGGAAATACGGCCATCGGCACCATAGGTTGGTGTCTGCAGAATGCGCTGAGAATTCAGCGTGTAAGAGTACACAGGCACTTTGTAACTAATGGTACCCTTCAGATTACTATCATCTTCAGGGGCGTCTCTAGTAACCATACTGATCTCATATTCAACATTAGCCACCGTGATCTTGTTCTGCTTTGTGTCGTCATCAGCATCGGAAGTGTATTTAGTGACATCATCCACAACTGTTGTTTTAGTTTCGTAGCCAGCAATAGAACCGGTAGTTACATTCAGGCGAGCAGGAGCCAGAGAAATTTCGTTGAGACCGTAGCTCTCATCCAGCTTAACCAAGTTGCCCCAGTAGGTATTTACAGTGGGGAATGTGTTGCCGCCAGAAGAGATACTCTGAATTTGGTCCAGAGCAGTGCCCGTTTTACGCAGCGCCATTTCCAAGTTACCGTTGGAGCCGACGGAGGTTTGGATACCAGTGACTTCGGGAGCCGTAGACAGCGTGAACCAGGCGTAAGACGAGCTTACCACCATAATGCAAGCTACCAGCACCATCGCAACTGCGGCTACCAGCTTTTTCTGAATCGATTTGTATTCAGAATTTTGCTTGTACATTTTTGAATCAATCCTTTCAAAAATATGTTTTTTTGCCTTTCGGCTATTTATGTCAATATGGTCCGGGGTTGGAGTGTCACTCCGGAAACCAAAATTGCATACATCTTATGCCCTCCCATTTGGAGAGGGTGGCCCGCAGGGCCGGGCGAGGTTTTCGACCTCTTCAGTCAGCTTTGCTGACAGCTTCCCCAGAGGGGAAGCCCTTAATTGTCCCAGAAGGTCAGCGAATCCCACAGCTTTTGCCAGAAGGTTTTGTTTTCCTCTTCTTCGTCGATCAGGGTAAACTGCATATTCAGACCCAAATGACCGCCGATCAGGGCATCGGTACAGTCGGGATCGTCACCCTCCAGCCAAATCACCACGGTATACTTGTGGATCTCCATCGGCGCAACCTCCGTTTGCAAGCCGGTGGTCACCGTATCTTCGTCCGCAAAGGGAATTGTGATGATGCGGTTATATGTGCGCTCCCCCACCGTTTTGATCGGTTGCAGGAACTGGGTTGGGTCCTTCGCCAGCGTCATAACCGGCACTTCCAGGTAACCCCGGGAATCGTCATCCTGCCCCGGTACGGTTTGGACAGAACCGTCCGCGTTTTTCTCGGCATAGAGCTTCATTTCTCCATCCTCAAAGACCATAATCCAGGCCGCTGAAGACAGGTTCAGGCTTTCGCCATCCATCCGCAGCTCCCAGGAATAATCCACCGTGGCGTCACCTTCGTTGCGGATATAATATGTATAGGCAAAATAGCCGAAGCCGTTATGCTGACCTTCGTAGCTGTCGATGTCTGCCCCCAGATCCGTAATGGAAATGCAGGGCACGTCCACCGCCGGCTCAGCGAACAGCTGGGTGGAAGGTTTTGCGAAGTCCACCGTCTCGCTGAGGGTAAAACCCTGGCGGAACAGACGGTCTGACAGGTTGATGGTGAAGTAGCCTCGCATCTGACTCACCGCTGACATACCCAGCAGAGCCAGAATCGCCAGCAGCGCCGCGCCCAGCAGCGTCCAGATCCACCGTCCGCCGCCAAACAGCAACGGTATCAGGAACCATCGCCGTTTATCAAAATACAGACCCAAGGCGGAGGCTGTGGCTTCGAATTCATACTTGGTGTAGATTCCCCGCTCCTTCATTTCTTTCCGGAGCTTCTTGCGGCCTTCCTTGATCTCCTTAACTTCTTCTTTCGTTAAGGCTACGCCGCCGCGGGTCTTACGAAACAGCTTCCATCTCGGCTCTTTTTCCGCGCCGCTCACCTTTTGGCTACTCATACTTGCTGCCTCATTATGCCATCGCGGATCAGCTCATCCTCGGTCATCATCTGACCGGTAATAGGACCGGAAAGAGCCTCTGCGCCGTTTTGGAACAGCCACTTCTTCGCCTTTGCCGAATCCACTTCCGCACCCAAAATGGCAAAGCCCCAGGTTTTCAGGATCTGAATGGCTTCCGCCGTTTCCGGCAGCAGATTGGTTTCCGGCGCCAGCCGCAGATAATGGATACCCAATTCCTTCAGCGCCTCCGGTTCCCACGCGTCAGGGTGGAAATTATCCAGCACCAGCACGATGCCGTTGCGAATATACCGGGCAATGACTTCCTGGACACCTTTATTGGCTTGCTGAACCACTTGCTCGTTGATCAGCAGGCGCAGCTGGTCTTTCTCTATGGGCTGGTCTTCAAACAGCTGATTGAAGCCTTTGAGCCGTCCGCCCGCGGTATAAAAATCATCCGGCAGGTGCAGCATAAACATTTTGCCGTCCAGCTTGCAGTTGCGCATCCGCATAACCGTATCTGCCGCTTCGTACATAAAGTAGAAGGACACATCTGCCGCAAGTCCGGTAGTCCGCAGCAGCGGAGCCAGATCATTCAGCCGCTCCACTTCCCCAGGGCGATCCAAAATTCCCGCGAACCAAGGAATCGCTTCGTATCCGCACAGTTTTCCGTCCGGCGCTTCCAGAATGGGGCGGTAGGACAAGCCCATCGTCCGATCCGGATTGCGGTCCACCAAAGTAACGGTTTTCGGTAAAGTTAAGGTATAATGTATGTATTTCTGATAAACCTCACGGCAGCTTTCCCGTGCAGCTTTCAGCACCTCAACAAGCTGGGGATTCCACATCGTCCCGGACTGGCTGCACAGCAAGTCTACCGCTTCCTCAAAGGGGTCTTCCGACTTGGTTCCCGATGCCAGCGCATCCAGTTCCTTTGCCATACCCACAATCTGAGCTGCAGGGCTGATCTCCTCCCCCGCCCGACCGTCGGGATATCCGCTGCCGTCCCAGCGCTCCATATGCTGCTGACAGCATTCCCGGATCATCAGCCAAGGGATGTTTTCCGTCACTTGTTCTTCAAAGGTATCCTTTTTCCAAAACCGGGATTTTGCGCTACGCAGCTGGAGTACCGACACCAGCGTACGACCATCCGTCGTATACTTCCGATACAGCTGCTGCTCTTCTTCGGTGAAATCCTGACGCCAGACTTGATACTCCGGTGGAACCAGCGCCTTGCCCAACTGATGGTACATACCGCATTTATAGATAACATCCGCATAACGGCCGTGAATGCGATCCTGCCCATCCTGCGTATTTCTTGCAAAGGACCTCGCACAAGCCTGCACAAACAGCTCCCGTGCGTATGCCGCTACACGGACAGATTGCTGCCGCACTGTGGGAACCAAGCCCTTAAATGCCGCGTCCCAAGTGTCATAATCCACTCGTTTCCAATTCTGCTCCTCCACAGCTTGCATCCTTTCTCTTCATTGCATTATTCAAATATGTCTTCATCAGGCATATCTTCCAAATCGTCATCGATTTCGTAGTCCACCAACGGTGTTCTGTCCCGCTCCTGCATATGCTTCTTATATAGATACAAGCAGATCAATCCGATCAACAGCAGGTTCAAAACCAAGCTGACGATCATAATGATCATATACAGGGTATGACTGGGAATGTTGCAGAATTTATAACTGGGCTCTACCTCAACGGGAACCTCTTTTTCTACAACGATCACTTCTTCCATAGCCTCCAGCGCCTGGATCAGTGCTTCCTTGCTTTCCACAAGCTCCAGGGCCGCGGCATCTACCGCCGCCTGATCGCCACTGGTACGCTGAATCCGGGCATTGTTCAACGCCTGGATGAATCGCTTCCAGGTTTCGGACAGCTCGCTTAAATCACCAATATCTTCCGCGCCGTCCAAGGCAGCCTGGAGTCCCGTATAATCCATAGGTACCAAAGCCTCAAGCTTGGCCTTGATTTCCTTTGCCGCAGCATCCACCTTGGTCTGGCTAGTACTGTTCAGCAGGGCGTTTCCGCTTGCCACCGCCTGTTCCAGCTCGCTCCAGGATCCCTTGGTGTACTCGTAATATGTAAGACTCTCCGCGATCGCGATCTGCTTTTTCAGTTCAGTAGTATCCGCATACTTGACTGTCGGTGTTGTGGGCCTAGGCTCTGTAGGAGTGGTCGTGGGCTCTGTAGCCACAGGATTTGTCCGAACAGTCACCGTGTTGGAAATGGTTTGGAGCTCGCCGGGGACATTGCTGCCGGGATCCGTCGTGCTATAGTCCAACGTCACAATGCAGCTACTGCCCTTTGCCGCCGTAGAATGCACTGTAATTGTGATCACGATCTTGCCATCCACGCCTTCCGGATTCCCCGTATACAGGAAGAACAGACCGTTTTCAGCAAGGCCATCCATATTACAACCGGAAATATCATACTGTATATTGCTGATAATAGAAGAATCGGAAAAAGTAATCTTACCTTCCACTGCACAGGCTCCGGTATATTCGATTGTAAAGCTGACTGTCTCTCCCGGATCCAGCACGATCACTTCCGCATCAGCTTTGGGTGCTATACAGAGCACTATTGCCAAAACAAGAGTCAGGATCAGACTCTTCGCTTTCCATTTCATAGATAAAGTGTTCCTTTCCAGTCCCTGTTAAAGAGCGCTAGTATAGCTGCCTCCCCGAACATACTTCTTACAAATTCTGTAAGCGTCCGCTTCCGTAATATGGCCGTCGCGGTCAATATCCGCCGCCAGCAACGCATCGCCGGTAAGCTCCAGCGTGCCGGAAGCATACTGCAGCATAAGGCTGGCATCTGCAGAGTCAATTCGTCCGTTACCATTGACATCGCCCAAAACGATCAAGCGATAAGTCTTGGAAACTTTCGTATCGTAATCATAGTTTATGGCAGTCAAAATCATTACCGTACCATTGGTGACACAGGTTGTTCCGTTCACGGTTACGGTATTTTCAAATGTGGCATCCACACCTTCTGCGTTTTCTGCATCCATCGTCACCAGTTTTGCTAACGCTCCCGTTGTAATGCCGTCTGCTGTGCCGTCCAAATAAATGATGCCGTTTTCTTCGTCAACTTTGGAGCCGTATACGGCGTTACCCTTGCTGACCACCGGTACTTTTCCTTCCAAAGACGGCGCTTGGGAAACCAAGTAATAGATATAGCCGCCGTTTTCTTCCGTAACTTCCACAGAACTGTAGGAGTACAGTGTACCAATAAATGTTGTGCGGATGCGGGTATCGGTGTAAATTGCGCCGTCACCGGTCAACTTAATTTGCACATCCCGGCTCAAACCGCTGATGCGGGTAAAACCGGTAAGCATAATCTCAACGTCCAAAATAACACTTTCTGTCAATGTGACACTTTTACCGATTGACACATTGCAGCCACGCTCTGCAGCAGAAAACGCCTCCTGCAGGTCATTGCCGGAATACAAAAGCTCTCCGGTAATCAAACTGCTTACCGTAATTGCGTTACTGGCAGCATCTGCCAACGCCACACCGCCTACCGCCAGCAGGCACGCCACCACTGCCAGGCACAGGATTCTTTTCCAAAACAAACGCATTTTCATCGGTCCTCCCACGATGCATCCACCACGAGTCAGCTATACCGCCAGTCTGCAAGAAGCAACAAAGCGGCACACTAAAACCATTATAGCTGGTAACATATTAGCACAAACCATTTCAAAATGCAACCTCTTTTAGGGAACGAATTTCTGAAGAATCTCCGTTTTTCGGCCTTCTGTGCCATATGCTCTTACACCATTTTCCATTTAATCCTAAATTTACTATCCGTTTTTATTTGTTGCTTTTCCTTCGCCTGCATTCATATTCGGAAGCTAACAGCTTTCCTATGTAACAAATCTCCGCGCATATTGGTGTTGTTACGGCGGCATATTCGGTCATAAGATCAAAGACCGCCCGGGTCAAAGGCACTTCCATTCCTCTGACCCGGGCGGGACTTTACAGTTCGCTTTGGTTTTTTTGCAATTGCGTAGGAGATTTACCTGTAGTTTTATGAAAGGCGCGGTAAAAACCGGATGTGCTCCGGAAGCCGCTTTCCAGAGCCGCGCCCAGGACACTGTAGCGACCTGTCTTCAGTAAGAATATTGCTTTCTGCACTCTGCATTTGACAATATAGTCCTGCAGGCATACGCCGCTGTACTCCCGGAACAGACGAGATAAATAGGACGGGCTAAAGCCGTACATTTTCGCCAGGCGATCCCGGGACAGATCATCATTTGCGTGTTCTTTGATATATACCATCATACGGCAGATGGTGTGATACCGGTCGTCCTCTCCCGCCGTGGCCTTTTCCCGGGAAATACCGCACAGCCGGGCAGCAATGATCACCATTCCCATCAGCAGATGGACAACATATTCCTTTTGATACGCCTTATCCCCGGTCAATTCCTGCCGGAGTTCAGAAAAACAGTTCACCAAACGATCGTGGTACTCTCCGGTTCTGGGAAGTACATTGGAAAACCCATCCGGTCTGTCAAAAAAGAAATCTGCGCAATCCTGCATTGGGTGGATGGTCATCGGCATAAACTCCACATACTCAATAACCAGCGCATCTCCGGTGATTTGTGCCAGATATCGCTCGTCTACCCGGCTGAGGACAACAATATCATTCTCCTGAACAGCGTAGTCTTTGCCGCCTATGTGCCAAATACCGCTTCCCGCCGCAATCCGCACCAGCTTCAGCTCATCATAGGACTGCGGCGGATCTGCATAGCCGGGATGCAGGCGTTTCATCTTAAACTGAAACGCACAATCCACATTCTGAATTTGAAAATAGGTCTTTGTCTCCTGCTGCATAGGATCGCCCCTCCCCATACCGTTATATTCATTATTGTAGCACAATAGTGGAATATCTGTCAATATTGCGGGAAGAATCCCGGAATCCGCTGTGATACAATAAAGTAAAAAATGGAAGGAGTTATTCTATGAATCTATCTGCCATTGCAGAAGCAAGAAAGGCCGGACCCTACTTGGATGCAGGCTACAAGGCCCTCGATATCAGCTTCTGCGCCACCATCTATGAAGGCGATATGCACGACCCGATTTTGGACGGCGACGATTGGTTGGAAAGCATCGAAGATCTGAAAAAGCAGTATGATCAGCAGGGCATTCAAATCGTCAGCACCCACATGCCCTACCGCTACGACTTCACCGATCCCGCTGCCGCAAATTTTGCGGATAAGCACGAAATGGCCTGCCGGAGCTTGATCGCATCAGAGCGTCTGGGTGCCCGGTGGACGGTAGTACATATCCGCTCCGCTGAGGGCACTGTGGCATATGTAAAGAAGCTGTTTGCGGACACACAGGTCAAGAAAACGGGTATTGCCATTGAAAACATTTTTAATGTGCCTATTGAAAATCTGATAGAAGCTCACGATCTATTAAAAGCTGAGGGTTATGATGTATGTATCTGTCTGGATACAGGTCACTGCCATATGAATACCCACTACGCCTATGATATTGTGGAGACGATCTATCAGCTGGGCAGCCGCATCCAGATGCTCCATATCCACGATAACTGCCGCAATGGTGACCATCACAGAGTGCCCTTTGCCGGAACGATTCCCTGGGACGATTGTATGCGCGCTCTTAAGGATGTCGGTTTCACTGGCGAGCTCAACTATGAGCTGAATATGCGTATCATTCCGGCAGCTTTAACGCCCGCTTATGTGGAATACACAAAAGCTGTGGCTCAGTACTTAATTTCTGTTTTTGATGCACACACACCAACAAATAAGGAGGACGCAAAATGAGAAGAATGAAGGAACGGTACGCCGAAAAGCACTATGATATTGTTGTCGTAGGCGGCGGTATGGCAGGTGTCGGTGCTGCTATCTCCGCAGCGCGACAGGGCGCAAAGGTTGCCCTGGTCCACGCCAGACCTATGCTGGGCGGCAATGCCTCCAGCGAGATCCGCATCCATATTTCCGGCGCTGATCAGGGTATGAAACAGGCTGACTACGCAGAGGCCGGTCTGCTCTACGAGTTGATGCTGGAAAACAAGCACTGCAATGACCATTTTAACTACACCATTTGGGACACGGTTCTTTACGATGCCGCCCGGAAAGAAAAGAATCTGACCGTCTTTTACAACACCACTATGTATGACGTAGATGTGGAAGACGATGTAATCCGCAGCATTTTCTGCGTCCAGCAGACAACGGAAATGCGTTTCCGGCTCTTCGCTCCCATATTTGTGGACAGCACCGGCAACGGCACCCTGGGCTACTACGCAGGCGCGGAATACCGCACCGGCAGCGAATCCAAGGCAGAATTTAACGAGCCGCACGCCCCTGAAGAGCCCAACAACGAGCGTATGGGCAATACCATTTTGCTCCGGGGCAGAAATACCGGTAGCCCTGTAAGATTCTATCCTCCTGCCTTTGCCAAGGCTCTGACTGAAGAGCAGCTGAAAAACCGGATCCACTGCGAAGTGATGAAAGACACCATTGACTGCAGTGTTTATGAAGATCCCGACGAATACCGCCGCACCAGTATGACCTCCACCACCAACTGTGACTATGGCTACTGGTGGATGGAACTGATGGGCTCTTCAGACGACATCATCACGGAATATGAAGAAATCCGTGACGATCTGTTCGCTTACACCTACGGTCTGTGGGACCATATGAAAAACGGCAACGAAGGCGTGCACGACCACGGTTCTGAGAATCACACGCTGGAATGGGTTGGCTGTCTGCCCGGTACACGGGAAAGCCGCCGTCTGGTTGGCGACTATATGCTGACGGAAAATGATATTCTATCTCATCGCCAGTTTGAAGATGCTGTCTGCTACGGCGGTTGGTGCGTGGATCTGCACGCTCCCCACGGTCTGCTGGATTATGACAGACTCCCCTCCGATTGCAGCTACTTCCTTGGTGTTTATACCATTCCCTACCGCTCCTACTACTCCAAGAATATCCGCAACCTGTTTATGGCCGGCCGTAACATTTCCGCCAGTAAGCTGGGTATGTGCAGCACCCGGATCATCGGTACCTGTGCCATTGGCGGTGAGGCAGTTGGTATTGCCGCTGCACTGTGTGCCAAGTATGGCTGCCAGCCCAGAGAGCTGGCTCCCAATCACATTGAGGAACTGCAGCAGCTGATTTTGAAGGCGGACGGTTTCCTGCCCAACATCAGCAATACTGACCCTGCTGACCTGGCACGCTCTGCACAGTTCGCCGCCAGCAGCTGCAAAGCGGGTGGCGAGCCTGCGCTGGTCAACAACGGCATTTCCAGAAAGCTGGAGGGCAATTGGAACGGCTGGGTATCTGACGGCATCGGCGAAAACGGCGAGACCCTGAAAATGGTTCTTCCCGAAGCCAAGACCCTCTCCCAGCTGCGGCTGACCTTCTGGTCTGATTTCCAGTATCCCATTCGAGTCACTATGGCGCCTAATCGCCAGAAACAGCAGCGCATCGGCGTTCCTGCTGAATTGGTAAAGGACTATACTGTCCGCCTGCTTCTGAACGGCGAAGTGGTCAAGGAAATCCCCGTAAAGGATAACTACCAGCGGCTGAATGTGCTGGATTTGGGCAACACCCTGTGCGACAGCGCAGAAATCGTGGTCCACGCCACCAACGGTCACGAAAACGCAGTCATTTTCGAAGTCCGGGCATACTGATGAACAGCAAGCGGCTCGCACCCGATGGGTGCGAGCCGTTTTATTATTGATAGGATTCCATAAAATTCCTGTGGAATGCTTCATCGCAGGTAAGACCAAGATCGTGCATTGCCTCCACAGCGCAGCCGTAGATTGGCGGCAGGTCTGAAAGGATCACATTGACGCCCTTGGGTGACTGTGCCTTGATCACATCCGCATATTCGGGGAAATTCCGGAAAATACCGCCATTGAGTATCAGATCGTAAGGTCCGCCAAGCTCCTGATAAGCTGCCCATACCAGATCTGAAAGGTCGGAAGCGCAACGATTAAATATCCGCCGAGCTGTGATATCGCCCATCTCCCGTGCGCGGAAAACACACTCAGCAAAGGAAGCAATATATGCCCGGCCGCCGTCATAGATCGCGGCGAAGTCTTTCCATACATCGCAGCCTGCCTTTTCCCGAATCACGGTGGTCAGAAGTGTGGGCTGCTCACTGCCATCCGATGCCCGCAGAGCTGCCTGCAATGCCAGCCGACCCAGCATAAAACCGCTGCCGCAGCTGTCAACCAAATGGCCGCCACCGCCGATATGGTGATAGGTGTCCCCCTTACGGATGTAAAGAGAGGATCCTGTCCCGCAGATCAAGGATGCACCGTCACGGTGTCCCACAACAGTAGAGATCAGGCAAGGACCGTCGCCCTCCAATCTGACAGAGCCGATTTCCGAAAATTCCTTGCGGAATTGTTCGTCAAAGCAATCCTGGTAATACTGAACAGTGGCAATTGAGCCATAGAACGCAGCAATCTTCTTATCACAGTCTGCAAGCAGCTTCTTTACCACGGAAACGGCATTGTTGAGCGCCGGCTCTAACCCCATTTCAAAAGGCACGCCGCCGGGCATAACCAGCCGGGAAACCACACGACCGTCTTCCCGGAGCAGCAGCGCTTCAGCCTTGCTGCCACCAATATCCAACGCAACAAGATAACGCATCAAGTCGTTATTATGCATAGGGTCATCCCCTCTCTTCGTTCACATACATTGCCTTTACGATCTGCCGGGTGCGGTTTTTAATCTCTGCCATTGCCTGGGGCAATTCCTCCAGAGTCACTTCGTCAGTGATCAGGTCCTCTACCTCCAGCTTGCCTTCATCCAGCATCTGCACCGTGTAAGCCCATTCATCCACCGGATAGGGTGCCCGGCTGTTGTTCCACACTCCTCTGATCTCCAATTCCTTCCGCAGGATCGTGCTGTGGGTCTTCAGCGGCAAGGTAGAATCCCGGAATGGATTGCCCAGCATTGCGATGGTGCCCTTTGCCCGAACACATTCCACGCAGCCCACCAGTGCCGAACCGGCTCCAGTGCCTTCGATAGCCGCGTCTGCCAACCGACCGTTATTCCTGCTGCACACAGCCGCAGGCACATCACCGGTTACCGCCTCAAAGCCTTTGCTTTGGGCAAAAGCCACCTTATCCTCCGCAATATCCACCAGCAGCACCTTGGCACCAAACAGGGTCGCCCAGCGGGCAGCCATAATGCCGATGGGACCGGCACCGTAAATTACCAAAAACTGTCCTGCGCTGACACCGCTTTTACGAACGGCGTGCTGCGCAACACAGGCAGGCTCTGTCATAGCCAGTGCCTTCATAGAAGCACCGCTGGAGCGGACGAGATGCCACTGATTTGGCAGCAGGCAATACTCTGCAAAACCGCCATCCCGGCGGGAGCCGAGGTAATCATAATCTTCACACATTGCGTAATTGCCGGTAATACAGGGATCACACTTTCGGCAGGGGATCAGCGGAAAAATAGCACCCTTCGCACCCAGCAGGGCCGGATCCGCCTTTTCGCCCAAGGCCACCACTTCACCGGAAAATTCGTGACCAATGGTCAACGGATACTTTCCGTTGCTGCTGCCGTGATCAAATACCCGGGGCAGATCGGAGCCACAGATACCGCAGGCACCTACCCGGACCAACAGTTCCTCTCCTTGCGGTACAGGAATTGTCACTTCATCGCAACGAAGATCGCCGATTTTATGTAGTCTTGCTGCTTTCATCATACTGTTACCTCCTCAAGCGCCATTTGAAAACGCTTTGCATTTTCCTCTACTGTTCCGTCTTTATGAAATAGACTGGAAGTACCACACACGAAAATATCCGCACCGGCTGAGCGCATTTTGGGGGCAGTTTCAAAGCTGACATTTCCGTCCACCTCGATTAGAACATCGCTTCTGCCGGCATCGTCCAGCATTTTCCGCAGCCGGGCAATTTTATCCAAAGTCTGAGGCACCAGCTTCTGACCGGCAAAACCGGGATTGACGGTCATCAACAGAACGGCATCCACATCGTCAAGAACATCTTCCAGCGTACAAAGCGGCGTGGCCGGATTCAGCGCCACCATCGGGTGTGCTCCGTAAGCACGGACCTGTGCCAACACCCGCTGCAAATGTTTGGTGCTTTCGGCGTGGATAGATACATACTCACCAGGTTGAATATCAAACCAATGGAGCTTATCCTCCGGCCGTTCGATCATCAGGTGGATATCCAGCGGGATTTTGGTAACCTTACGCAACTGACGGATACTCTCCGTTCCCAGCATAAGGTTTGGGACAAACTGCCCATCCATCACATCCATATGCAGCAGACCGACTCCGCTGCGCTCCAATTCGGCCAGCGTTTCGCCTGGATTTTGCCACTGGGGAACGCACATCATAGAGGGAGCTAAGATAATCGGTTTCATAAATACCTCCTTGCAAGATTTTGATCGATATAGTATACTTGTATTATACTATAGTCTTGGAAATTTGGCAATATCTGCCGTTAATTTTGCAAATCCAATCACAATGCGCTTTTTTTCTTTCAAATTCAATCAGAGGTGAACATCATGCTGGAATATGAACGCTTAGACCACATTTTGACATATCTGCGTGCAAACCAAACAGCAACGGTTGCCGTATTGGCAAAGCGGCTGTTCGTCAGTGAGGCCACTGTCAGACGGGATCTGAATGAGCTGGAACGCCGGGGGCTGGCAAAACGGCTTCACGGCGGTGCCGCCCTGCTGGATCAAACCAGCGGCGAGCTTCCCCTCTATGTGCGGCAGCAAGAGAATATTGATGCCAAGCGCCGGATTGCTGCCAAGGCTGCGCAGCATATTCAGGACGGTCAGGTCATCTTTTTGGACGCCTCATCCACAGTGATGAACCTTATCCCCTTTTTTGAAGACCACGAAAACCTGACGATTGTCACAAACGGTATGAAAACCGCCCACGAGCTCAGTCGTCTGCATCACAAGACTTACTGTACCGGCGGATTAATGCTGCACCACGCATCTGCATATGTAGGTGATTTTACTATGGAGTTTATCCGCAACTTCAATGCCGATCTTTTCTTCTTTTCCAGCCGTGGACTCTCCGATGACGGCCGCATCACGGATACTTCGCCGGAAGAAACCTGCGTCCGAAAGACAATGTTCCAAAACAGCAGCAAGCGGATCTTCCTCTGCGATCAAAGCAAGTTCGGTTTTACCTACTGCTATAATCTGTGTCATCTGTCACAAGTGGATGATTATTTGTCTGATCAGTAAATATTCTCAGCGTTTGTTGGGGGCAGGCTATCGCTTGCTCCCAATATTTATGAATGGCCATAACACATAAAGATCGTGCCGGAGCTTTCACTCCGGCACGATGTTAATATTAGGCTATTGTTCTTTTACGATCAACGGAAGAGTCGGCTCACTCGCCAATCCGCTTCTTGGTCAGAAGCGCCGTGCCTGTGATACTCAGCAGAGCGATCAGGGCGGCAGGGATCAGCATAGCCCGGT
>CAYVSU010000003.1:0-58633 GCA_964454215.1 uncultured Oscillospiraceae bacterium
AAGACGGTATGGGTATCGGTGATATGCTGAAGGATGCTATGGGCGGAATTAAGGGTGCTCTGGAGACCAAAGTTATCAACGCTGCTGACTATGTGCTGTAATTGTAAGAACTGCCTATGAACGAAAAATACCCTTTGACCAGCATTGGTATTTTGGATTCGGATACACGAAGGTGGTATGAGGCCGAACAATGCTGGAACTGCGAGCCGGAGGAACTACGGAAGATGCAGATCAAGAAAAACAAGCCAATGAAAACGTGGCGCAAAAAGCGACTATGATTTCAGAAAAGCGGAGGGTTTCGACTCTCCGCTTTTGGCATAGTTCAACCAAATCAACTCATATGAGAAAGAATGATGTTGACAACGAATAAATGCGGGTGTATAATCGCATAAAACCAGAAAGGAGAACTGACAATGCTCGTCTTTTGCTTCAATGCAGTCGATAACAAGTCCGGTAATGGTATGGATAATCATACTATCGGGCTCGCATTGTCATACTCTTTTTAAGATAATCTCGAAGCTAGGATTATAAAAAAGATGCAGTGCAAGCCGAAACGCAAGTCAGGCCTGCACTGCTTTTTATTTTAATACGAAAGGAGAACTACAATGATCACACACAAAGGAACTCAAATCATAGAAACTTCCAGACTCATTTTGCGCAGGGCAATCCGAGAGGATGCTGAGCCGATGTTCCACAACTGGGCATCGGATCCGGAAGTTACCAAGTTCCTAACCTGGCCTGCCCATAGCAGTATTGCCGTATCTGAAATGGTGATTGAGAGCTGGCTTCAGGAGTATGAAAAGGAAAACTATTATCAATGGATGATAGCACTAAAAGAGCTTGGGGAACCCATTGGCTCCATCAGTGTGGTTCGCCAGAATGACCGTGTGGAAGAAGCTGAAATTGGCTATTGCATTGGTAGTCGTTGGTGGCATAGGGGTATTATGACCGAGGCACTGACTGTTGTGATCGAGTATCTTTTTACGGAAGTCGGCATGAACCGGGTGGCGGCCAGACACGACCCCAACAACTCTCATTCCGGCGGGGTTATGAGAAAGTGCGGCATGAAATATGAGGGAACACACCGTGCCTGTGACCGCAACAACCAAGGTATCTGTGATGCAGCTCAGTATGCAATTCTGCGCAGTGAGTGGAAAAGACCGAGACACTTTGCGGAGGGTATCGTCTATACCGATGATGCTGAGCTGGTCCAGGAAGTATATCAGCGCTATGATGAGGATACCCGCCTGAACAAGTCTCAGGCAGCCAGAGTGGAATTCTTAACGACAGTTCGGTATATTGAGAAATATTTATCCCCTGGTGCGAAGATTCTGGACATAGGTGCCGGTGCGGGAGAATACAGTCTGTACTTTGCTCGAAAAGGCTATCAGGTTTCCGCTTTGGAGCTTGCGGATGCAAACATTGCTGCCTTCCGGGCAAAGATGACAGATGACGATTCCATTGACCTGGTTCAGGGAAATGCTCTGGATCTGAGCCGATATGATAGCGACTCTTTCGATGTTGTGCTGCTGGTTGGCCCGCTGTATCATCTGCATAAGGAAACTGACAAACTGCGTTGTATTGAAGAGGCAAAGAGAGTGTGTAAGCCTGACGGAAAGATTTTCTTTGCGTTCATCTCCAACGATATGGTGATCCTGACTATGCAACAGTGTCAGGACGACTACCTAATGAACGGTGATTACAACAAGGAAACCTTTCGCCTGGATGATTTTCCATTTGTGTTCCATACTGTAGACCATTGTAGAGAGCTTCTTGGCAAGGCAGGTGCTCATATCTGCCATGAGGTAGCATCCGATGGTGCCAGTGAACTTTTGCAAGATCTAGTCAACAATCTGGATGAGGCTTCCTATCAGCAGTATTTACAGTATCATTTCTACATTTGTGAGAAACCTGAATTCCTAGGCATGAGCAACCATCTGCTTTTTGTTGCAGGCAATGACTAATTGCAATTCCGATATAAAGTGATATAATTATCAAAGAATGCAATTCAAAAATTGTAGAAGGAGAACTTTTTAATATCCGTACCTGCTATGCAGCTTGTCTTAAAAGTTTCCCCTTATTTTTCCCTATACTGGGGTGGTAAGTGATGATTTGCTATGGTTAAAGGTGGGGATAAAAAGTTTGAAATTCACTAAGAATTGGTGATAAATGGTTAACAAAAGCGACAAAAATCAATTCTCTTGAGCAATTCAAATGCAACGCGTATGAGCGTTGCCCGCTGCGGCTGGACGCAGCGGAACTTTAATTTTCACCAAGGGCGAAAATGCAAACAAGACCCTCCCTTATTATAAAAAATGTCTGCTCCCGAAAAACACTTGCATTTCCCACTATATCCGCTATAATGGTAACATCATTTTAAAGGTGGTGCTGCGCTATGAGCGAAACCTATATTCCCAAGGGGTACCAACCTGCGCTGGATGCTTACGATACCCAGCGGGCCATTGCCTATATCAAGCAGAGTTTTCAAGAAGAGTTTTCTGCTGCACTGAACCTGAAACGGGTGTCCGCACCCTTGTTTGTTACGGAGGAATCGGGTCTCAACGACAACCTTAACGGCTATGAACGGCCGGTCAGCTTTGATGTGCCTGCGGTTGGGGAGGATGCCCAGGTGGTCCATTCCCTGGCAAAGTGGAAACGGCTGGCGCTGAAACGGTATCGGTTTACTATTGGAAACGGTTTATACACGGATATGAACGCCATCCGCCGGGATGAAGAATTGGACAATATCCACTCGATCTACGTAGACCAGTGGGACTGGGAAAAAATCATCACCCGGGAAAATCGAAATCTGGACTACCTGAAGCTGATCGTCCGGGCCATCGTCCGGGCAATTTGTGACACCAACGATCGGCTCCATGTCCGTTTCCCGCAACTGCGGGTTGGACTTGACCGGGAAGTATCCTTTATCACAACTCAGAAATTGGAGAATCTGTACCCCAATCTGACTGCCTCGGAGCGGGAAAAGGCGTATGTAAAAGAGCATCACACTGCCTGCGTTATGCAGATTGGGGGAAAGCTTCGCTCCGGTAAGCCCCACGACGGCAGAGCCCCGGACTATGATGACTGGAGCTTAAACTGCGATATTTTCTTCTGGGACGAGGTGCTGGGACGTGCGCTGGAAATCTCCTCTATGGGTATCCGTGTGGATGCCGAGGCGTTGGACCGACAGTTAACTCTGTCCGGTTGTGATGACCGGCGGAAGTTGCCATTCCATCAAATGCTCCTGAATAATGAACTGCCGCTGACCATCGGCGGCGGTATCGGTCAAAGCCGACTTTGTATGCTGATGATGGGCTGCGCCCACATTGGTGAGGTGCAGGCCAGTATCTGGGATGCAGATACGGTTCGTGTTTGCGAAGAAGCAGGTATTCCACTGCTGTAAAAAACGAAAGGACGCGTGAAAACGCGTCCTTTTTATTGTTATGGGGAGGCTTTCTTTTTCTTCAGAACTACGATAACCGCTGCACCGCCAACGATCGATATTGCGGCAATGGCCACAATAATCACCACGGATCCGTTGTCATCTGTCTTATTGTTGTCCTCCGGTATCTCGCTGTTGTTGCCGGGATCCTGAGAAGGGGTGTTTGTGGGTTCAGTTTCGTTTGCTTCGGTTTTTTCAAAGCCGCATACAGTACAGGAGTAGGTGGTTTGATCCCCTTCGGTGATGCCAGCGTCAAATCGGTGCGTTTGAATGGATTCCTTAAGACCGCAGGCACATGCCTTCCAGTGTTCCTGTTCATTTGCGACCCATTCGTCACGAATATTGTGCGTAACCTTCCGCATTGCACCGCAGATATCACAGCTCCCGTCACAGTCGCTGCTGTAAATATGACTTTCTGCGTTCATTTTTTCCAGACAGCCGGTACAGGTGTCCCAATGGTTCTCCGCATCAAAGCCTTTTTCTCCGGGTGTGTGCTCCGCATCTGCCGGATGCATTGCCTTCCAGGGGGCGTCGCTGGGAGCAATCAGGTTTTTGATGCTGTCATCCCATGTTTCGTTATCCGCGGGATAGTAGATGGTGACCTTCCGATTGGCACTATAGTTAATGGGGAAGTTCATCTCGTCTTCCCGATGGACCGTTAACGGAGCGTCGCCCTGGAAAATAATGACTGTTTCGCCGTATTCAACGAAGAAAGCGCTTATTCCGATCTCCTCCACACTGGCGGGAATGATGATCGTGTTCAACGCCTTGCAGTCCGCAAATGCCTGCATGCCAATGGATTTGATGCTGTCCGGTATGGGGCAGAATGACAGGCTTTTGCAGCCGTTGAACATTCTTGAGGGAATCGCGGTCAGCGTATCCGGTAGAGTAACCGATTCCAGGCAGAAGCAGTTCTGGAAAGCTTCTGCGCCCACCTCTGTCAAGCCGGAGGGCAGTGTTACGGACTTTAGATTGTAGCAATCGTGGAAGAGCCATTCGGCAAAGATTGTGGGTGCATCGCAGAATTCTACATTTTCCAAATAGATAGAAAGATTGAACATAGCGCTTTCCACCGTGTCCGTCTTGGCGTTCCAGATCACTTCCCGCAGACCGGTATCTTCAAAACAACCCGTCCCCACCGCCGTTACGGTTTCCGGAACAGTAAAGGATACTTTCGCGGCCGGGTCAAAAGAGCCGGAGAACACCCCATTCTCCAGGGTGGTAACAGATGCAGGGATACTGACACTTTCCAGACCGGGACAGGTGGCAAAGGCACTTTCACCGATGGTTTTGATGCCATCGGGAATGGTTACGGTCTTCAGGCTGGTGCAGCCGACAAATGCCTTCTCGGGAATCCGTTTCATACCGGCAGAAAGTGTTACCGTTTCCAATCGGGGACACTGATAAAACGCAGCGGCTTCCATCTCTTTCACAGTATTGGGGATGACGATCTGGGTCAGCCCTTCACAAAGTGCAAAGGACCAGCTGCCAATGGTTTTTACGGAATTGGCAAGGGAAACATCCGTAAGCCGGGGGCAGTTATAGAAAGCGTAGTCACCAACGGAAGTCACGCCCTTTTGGATCTCTACGGATCGGATATATCCGCTGAGATTGTCCCACCGATCGGGCAGATTCTCGACCAGCCATAGGACACCACTGGGGTCTGCGTCCCACATTGCGCCGGAGCCGGAAATGGTTAGCTTGCCGTCGCCGGTGAGCTTCCACGTCACATTGTCGCCGCATTTACCGCTTCCCAGGACAGTATCCACCGCAGGCTCTTCAGCACCGTAGTCTAGCACAGAAATGGGATATTGATCCAAGAATTCTGTATCAAAGGATTCCACGTAGGCCTTGTGACCATCCACCCGGAAAGATGCGCTGCCGTTCAAAAACCATTTCAGCTCGCCATATGCTTCCAAGGCACCGCTTCCCCAGGTGGCATCCAAATAATAATATTTATCATCCAGCTTGACAATGTTCCAGCCGTGGATATCGCCGGCGATCAGTCGGCAGTCGATACCTGCCTCCAGCATCATCCGATAGATCAGCGAAGAGAAACCCTGGCAGGTGGCGGAGTTCAGAACCAGCGCACCATAGGCAGAGTAATAGACCTGCAGTTCTTCCGGCGGATATACGGGGTCTGCGCCGCTGGATAGCACCTCTTCGGAGTAGCGTACATTTTCACAGACATATTTATAAATGGCTTCCACCTTTTCATAATCGGTTTTGCCATCCAGGTCCAGCTCCGCCATTACCTGCCGAAGCTTTTCGTCCAACTCCTGCTCCTGCTCGGCGGTATTGTTGTAGGTCGGTGTGATGTATTGGAATGTGACATAGTGGGTCTTGCCATCAAAAGCGTCCTCTGCGTCATAGCCTACAGTCTGAAACGTCCAGCGAAGATAATCGCCCTCGTCAGAAATACCGGTGTGGCGGAAGGCTTCTGCCTGCAGAATTTCCAGAAGCTCATGGTCAGCGTATACATAGGGACTTTCAAACCAGAATTTTACGGAAATATCTGTCTTTTGAGCGGATAGTTCTTTGCGGACATATTCGCCGGCTTCTTCCAGGGTCATATACCCGTCTTTTACTTCTTCTGCGGCTACTGCCTTTTGGGGCAGAAGCGGTGCGCAGACCAACACAAAGGTCAGGATTATGGCAATCAGTCGACTTCGTAGTTTCATAAGATACCTCCTGTAATTTTTAGCAGAAGAAAAGCTATCGAGCTACTGTGGTTTTTCAAAGCGTTTTAGCCGAAGATTACGTCGTAATAGTCCTGCTGAACAATATACTTGGCGTAGGTGATCTTTGCCTGTACCAAGGTCTTTACGGTCTCCACATAATCATTACTGACTTCCACACCGGGATTGGGCGTGAATGTTTTGGTGGAGGCTTCATAGGTGCCGGCTGCAGTGATCCAGCTGTTACCGCCGGCGTTTGGCAGCACTACCAAAGGCATACAGGTGGAGGCCTGTTCCACCACATAATTGGTGGCGAAGATATCCCGTCCGGAATAGATCCGGGAGTCATATTCAATGCCGAAAAGATTCAGCAGAGTCGGAACGATATCGATAGAGGAGCAAGGCGTGTCAACCAACACAGTTTCTTCCATATCTCCGCTCCAAAGAATCAGGGTATTGCGGTAGCGGGAGGTTTTAGACTCGCTGTCGCTGATGCCGGAAAGCTCAATATAGTAATCTGTTCCGCCGTCAATCATAGAGTAGGGATAGTGATCAGCGGTCAAAACGATCACGGTATCGTCGGCAATACCGGCATCTTCCAGCTTCTGTACCAGGTGGGCCATTGCGTATTCCAGATCCAAATTGCAGGCAATGTATGCCTGAACCACCTGAGAACTGTCGGGATAAGCCTGCTGAACAATTTCCTTATATTTCTTGGACATAGAATTGCTGGACCAGGAGTAGGTGCCGTGACCGCTGACGGTCATATAGTAAGCGTGGAAGTTTTGGCCCGTGCTCAGATAATCGTTGATATAGCCATCCACAGTTACCTGCATCATTTCCAAGTCGGAATTGGGCCAGGAACTGGAAGGCAGTTTCAAGCCGTTGCCGATGGCTGTGTAGTCATAGCCCAAATTGGGGTGGGTCAGATTGCGGCTGTAATAGGTGTAGGAGTTGTTGTGGTAAGCAAGGGAACTGTAACCTTCCTTTTGGAACAGCCAGCCAAGGCAAGTGGACATATTGTTATTCTTGCTTGCCACAAAGGCAGTGGAGCTGTTGATCCATGTAGGGATCAAGCCGGTCATAGCGGCAAATTCGCCGCCGGAAGTAGACTGACCCCAGTTGGGCTGGTAATAGTTGGTGAACACGAAGGATTCCTGGGTCAATCTGTACAGCGTGGGTGTCAGTTCCTGACTGATCAGATAGGGAGAGAAGGCCTCGGCCGTAATGAAAATCAGATTTTTGCCTTCAAACCGGCCGGTATATTCATTTTGCTGGGAGGGAACCAGACTGCTGAAATATTTATGCATAGCGGTCAAGGTCTTATTGGAGGTGGAATTGATCAAACTGTCAAAATCGATATCCAGCTGATTGTAATCATAAACGATCTGGGGCGGTTCCGTTTCGGAAGGTTCTGTAGGATCCTCCGTTCCTTCGGGAACCGTGGTGACATCGGGATCCGTATTTTCCGTGGGCCCGGGAGGATCTGTGGGGATAACCGGCAGATCCGGCAGATCCAGTTCAAATTCCGGGGGTGCGGGCATACCGAACAAATCGTACTGGGTCTCCAGCCGCAGTGTGGAAAGCAGACCGAATTCAGATACAGAGCTGTTGGATGCAAAATCGTAGGTATACAGAGCCTCAATGCCGGAAGTGGTAGAGGTCAGAACACCAAACAACTGAAAAACAACGATCAGAATGGCGGTAACCAGCATTTTTGTATAATGGAAGCCGGTACCGGTGAAAAACCGCTTGCGCAGCACGATGAACGCCACAAAAGGCACCAAAGACAGCAGAATAAAGGGAATACTGCCAATAATGACCTCAATGATATTGCCCATAAAGTCGCCGGCGGCCTGCCCGGACATATTGAAAATATACCGCAGGGGGAAGTAGATCTGGAAAAAGACCTTACAGCAGTATTCCACGCAGAGGATAACTGTGCCCACAGCCAGCAGGGCGATAGCGATACCGCGGCTGACCTTGGTCCAGGGGAGAGCGCTTAAAATAAAATAAACAAAAAGACCCGCAGCGATAGAGAAAAACAGAACACGCCACAGTCCGTGCCCAAAGAAGGCAATATCCTTATCAAAAAGACGCAGTAGAAGCTCGCCGTACAGCAGAGCCGCCGGGAAGAACAATACTTCCAGTGGTGAAGTAGGAACATACTGCTTAGACGCGTGTTTGCCGGGTGTTTTCTTGTTGAATCGTGGTGAAAATTTAGCGGTGTACATATATGCGAATCTCCTTTGCTGGTGTGCCGTGGCACAGAAGAATATGTCGAAAAATATCACATTTAGCATACCACAATCCCGGTGGAAAAGCAAGACTGGAAACGTAACCCTGCGCTTTTTCCGGGCAAAGAGATGCCGTACGATCTATTTTGCACACAATATTGGTAAAAATAACAAAAGAAGCGCAGCTGTTTGCACTGCGGCTGGGGATGAAGATGTTTGGTGACCCCTTGTGGGACACGGGGATCGTTTACAATAAATTTAAGCAGGAAAGTGTTGACTGGGTTGGGTGGTTGTGGTAGTATGTATTCTGAATAATTGTCGGAGTATACGCTTTTTACGTTTGCCCGAAACAGGAGGAACCTATGAAAAATATAAAGAAACTGCTGTTGCTGTTTTTAGCGGCTGCACTGATGCTGGGTATGTTTGCCGGCTGTGGCAAGAAGGAATCTGCTGCGGCTACCACAAAGCCTTCGCAGAATGGTGATAATACTACCGGTACATACAATGTCGCCGTGCAGAGCGCCGGCGGTATGGCAATGAGTGGTGTGGATGTGTATATCTACGACGGCGAGAACAATATGCAGGACTACGGAAAAACTGACGACAACGGTAATGTCTATTTTGATATGCCGGTCCGCGGGGATTACTCTGTGGTGCTTTCCGGTGTTCCCAAAGGCTACAAAGTGGAGGAAACGTACAGCTTCAGCGGCACTACCGCTTCCATCGTTCTTGACTCCGGTGTAATTACGGATGGAGATCTGTCCGGAGCGACCCTGAGTGTGGGCGACATTATGTATGACTTTACCGTCACAACGCCGGCTGGCGAAAAGATCACCCTTTCCGAAATGCTGAAGGAAAAGGATGTTGTCATACTGAACTACTGGTATGTGAACTGCTCTGCCTGCCAGCTTGAGTTCCCTTATATGCAGGAAGCCTACGAAATGTATAGCGACAAGGTTGGCATCGTGGCGGTAACGCCCTTTGATGACAGTGTTGCCGTCGATAATTATCAGACCGGTATGGGCCTGACTTTCAATATGGCATCCTGTCCTTACGGCTATACCACTGCTTTCGGTGTCCAGAATTACCCCACCACTGTGGTCATCGACCGTTACGGCACCATTTGTATGGTAGAAGTGGGTGCACTGGTGAGCCTGCGGTACTGGACCAGTCTCTTTGAGCATTTCACCGGCGACAGTTATCAGCAGAGACTCCTCGCATCTGCAGACGAGTTGTTGACCCAGGTGCTTCCTACCTATGAAATGGATACTTCTGAGAATATCGGCGCGTTGATCAACAGCGGCGATATCACTGTTACCTACCGTCCCGAAGAAGGCGACGATGCCAAATACGCTTGGCCGTTCATTGCTACTCAGAAAAATGGCACAGACTGTCTGAAGGCCTCTAACCAGGAGATCGAGGACTCTTTTGCAATTATGTATGCTGATGTGACCCTGAAAGCCGGCCAGGCGGTGGCTTTTGATTATCTGGCATCCAGCGAGCGCGGAGCAGACTTCCTGCATGTGATCGTGGATGGTGAGGCGATCTACTCAATTTCCGGTGTTTCTGAAACTGAGCAGTGGAAGACCTGTTATCCTTGGGTGGCACTGGAAGACGGTACTTATGAAGTTGCGCTGTGCTACATTAAGGACTCCGACACCAACGAAGGTGACGATACCGTATACATTAATAATATGCGGGTGGTTGGAGTCGATGAGATCGATGCTGCCACGTACATTCCTTGCCAGGCGGCAAACTCCGAAGATGGCTTTGACTATACCTATGTGGACATCTTCTTCAATGAGACTGACGGTTACTACCATGTCGGTTCTGAAAATGGCCCGCTGTTGCTGGCAGATTTGATGAACTACACGAACTTCAATGAAGAGCTGACCATCTGGGAGATCGCATACGATGGTGTGGCATCAGCGTATTATGAAGAATTGGAAACCTATTTCTCCTTCGCATCCAATTCTAACTTAAACGGTGTCTGTACTGTTAACTATGAATTAGGCGAACTGCTGAAGCAGGTGGCAAAGCTTGCCGGCTTCAACAGCGAGGACGAGAATGAGTGGCTGCGGATCTGCAGATACTATCAGGTTTACGGCTCTGATACACAGCTGGAGGATCCCATTATGGGTCTGGCTCCTTTCTCCTCCTTCACGGCCCTGGAAGGCAAGAATATCGAAACCAACTACTTCTACTACGATCGGATCATTATGCCCAGAGGTTTGCTGGCGGAATTTGTTCCCAGCAAGTCCGGCGTGTACCGCATTACCTCCCGCAGTGATTCCCTGCACGGCACTTCAGGATGGATCTTTGATGAAAACCGGACAGAGCTGTATGTCTACGAAATGTCCGAAAGATTGTATAACGATCAACTGAATGTTTCTATGCTGTACTATATGGAAGCAGGCAAGTCCTACTACATCGACATTGCATTCTGGGATGTTGCTGAAACCGGGTATATTTACTATGATGTAGAATATGTGGCACCTGAAATGAATCTGTTCCGCTTGGCTTCTCCCGGCTACTTCACTTATGATACCAATGCCACGGGCGATGCTATGTATCACTTGGTTGCAGGCGGTGTAGATGTGGTACTTGGCGAAGATGGCAATTACTATGTGGATATGGGCAAGGATGCAAATGGCAATCAGAAGTACGGCAGCCTGCTGTACGCCGACTTTGTGGGCGTTACCGCTTTGTTCGATACACCGATTTCCACCGTTGATTCCGTAAATGCCAACGGCGATCCGATTCAGGTCCTGGGTATGATCGATAAGGGCGCGTTCGACTTCGGCAAGGATGAAGGGGATATGTACATCCTCGGCTACCTGAAGATGCACGATATGGATGTGGAAGCTACCGACCAGTATCTGAAGGAACTGTGGGGCGAAGAGTACGATGCCAATGCAGAGATCTATCAGCTTGAGGATGTCTACGCCGGCCGGTATCACGGTAAGGGCGAGGACTATACTGAGGAAATGCGGACCTATCTGAACAAAATCATCACCAAGGGTGGAGAGGAAGTTCAGGGCTGCGTTGTGGTCACAGAGCGCCTGGCGGAGATCCTGCAGATGCTGATGGATAAGTACATATTCAACGATGTGGATCATTCCTGGACTAAGATGTGTTACTACTATGAATATCTGGGACCCGAAGCATAAAGCTCGAATTTAGCGAGGAAACAGTATGAAAAACGCAAAATTCAAAAGTATATTTGGCATTTTTGCCTTGGTGTTATTCCTAATGGCACTGTGTGCCTGTGGCAAAGAGAGCGAAGTACCGGAAACGACCCAGGGCGATCTGAATTACCAGGTGACTGTCTTGGATCCGGATGGAAATCCTTTTACCACCGGTGTGATCGTGGAGTTCTACCAAGGAGAAACCAAGGTTGGTATGGCGGCACTTAACGATAACGGCGTGGCGGCAAAAAACCTGCCCGCAGGGGATTATACGGTGAAGCTGGTGTATACCGACAGCAATGCCTCTTATTACTATTCAGAAGAGGGGTTGGAATTGACCGGCGAAAAAGCCAGTTCCACCGTTACGCTGTACCAAGCAGCGGGTACGCCTGCTTCCTTGGCAGCTGCAGGACAGGATGCAACTGCCTGTCCCGTGCAAACTGGTGTCACATATGTGGAACTGACGCCGGGAAATCGCAGCTATTTCCTGTTTACGCCTACTGAGCCGGGTCTGTATGAATTTTCCACCTCTGATGCTAACGCATCTGTCGGTTACTACGGCGCACCGCATTATGTTCAAAGCAATTCTGTGGCAGAAGTGAAGGACAATACATTCACCGTTTCCGTCAGAGCCAGTATGATCGGAACAAGCGATACTGGCACCAACGTTCTGGTGATCGGCGTAGATACAGATAGTCTGGACAGCTGCTTTCTGACCGTTCGCCGGATCGGCGATCCGGAGCGTTCTATTGAGGATGAACCCTGGATTGTCTATGATCCCACTGTTTCTCTGCAGGCGTATACACTGCCGGAAGGCGCGCAGATCGCAGAGTTTGACCTGACAGCGGCAACCGGCACCTATACACTGGTTTATAATGAAGCAGACGGCTTTTATCACCTGGATACTGCCGACGGTCCTTTGGTTTTGGTCCGTTTGGGCGTGGATTCCAAGTATCTTGCCTGCTTTAAGACGATTCTTGACAGCTCCGGTGTTATGAAATATTTCTTTGACGAAGATGGTACCTTCGTGAAAAAGGAATCCTACAGCGAGTGCCTGCTGGAGTATATCGGCAGTATGGACGAGGCTAACGGCGTTTATCCCTTGACCAAGGACCTGCAGTATATTATCCAGCAGCGGGCAGACCACTCCGGATGGTTTACGCAAAATGCAGATACATACCTGTTCAAGGACGAAAACGGCAACAATGTTCCCGGTATCAATCCGGAACTGATGTGGCTGTTTATGTGCTGCTATATCGCGGGATAAGGTGATTTTATGAGAAAACGAGTTCTACAAACAGTGTGTTTTTTGCTGGCGTTGGCGATGCTGTTCGCCGGTTGCAGCAAAAAGAAAACATCGGTGCCTACTACAACAACGGTACCGGCAGGGGAGGCAGCCTATACGGTTGAAGTCCTTTCGGAAGGCGGCAAGGCCCTTTCCAATGTGGAAGTCCGGATCTATGTGGACAATTCACTGTCGGATCTTCAGTGGGCAGGCAGTACGGATGAAAACGGATTGTTTTCCTTTACTGCACCGGTGTCTGACAGTTACTGTGCAGTGCTAAGAAATGTGCCCGTAGGTTATGAATACGCGGATAGCTATCCGCTGACCGGCGAAAGCACCCTTCTGGAACTGAAAACAAAGCTTCTGACGGATGTAGATCTGTCCACCCATAAAGTTAATTTGGGCGATGTGATGTTTGATTTCACCGTTACGGACTGCGATGGGGTTCAGCATACTCTCTCCCAACTGTTGGAGCAGAAGGATGCCGTGATCTTAAATCTGTGGTTTGAGGGCTGCGTGCCCTGCAAGCAGGAATTCCCTCATTTTCAGGCAGCTTACGAAGCCTACAGCGACCGCATTGCCCTGCTGGCACTGAACCCTGTGGACGGAAACGATACCTCTGTCGGTGCATACCGGACGGAAAACGGCTTGACCTTCCCGATGGCGAAGGTGGGCGCTGAGTGGCAGTTGATTTTTGGCGACATTGCTTATCCCACTACTGTGGTCATTGACAAGTTCGGTACTGTCAGTTTGATCTATACCAACAGCATTACAGATGCCGCATTGATGGATGACCTGTTCTCCTACTATACTTCCGAAACATATACCCAGCATACGGTTGGCAGCCTGGACGACCTGAAGTCGCAGGACGCAGCTCAGGGCACAGCGGAAAATCCTTTGGAATTTGGTGGCGTTACGGAGTTTGAAGTCACCGCGGCAGCCGGTCAGACCGTTTATTGCAATGTTTATAAGGTGTCCGGTATGCTGATGACAATCACAGACCCGTCTGTCAGCGTGGTTTATAACGGCGACACCTACACGCCGGAAAACGGCGAGATCAGCTTTGTGGTGACCGCGCCGGACACCTATACGCCCGCAAACCTGGCGATCACCAATACCGGTGATGCGGAAAAAACAATCGGCGTCAGTTTCAGCTTCCTTCCCGGCACGATGAGCAATCCCTATGCTCTGGAAGTTGGCGGATTTACCGTTCAGATTGCCGCCGGTAATGACCAGGGCGTGTATTACAATTATATTGCTGGTGAAACCGGCGAATTGACCGTGAAACTCACCGGCGCGACGGATGGCGTGGAGTATGGATTCTCCTTGTACAATCTCAACTCCTATGTTTACCGCACGCTGGAGGCCGACGGCCAGGAAAGTAAGCTGACGATAGCAGTGACAGCAGGGGATACAATACAGTTCGCGGCGACTACATTGCCTGATGCGAATAACGAATATCCTGCTGCGGAACTGAAATTTGTAGCTTCCTTTGCAGTGATGTCTACAGAGCCTACAGATCCGACAGAGCCGCAGCCTACAGAGTCGGTGGAAGCGACCACCAAACCAACTACACCCAAGCCCACAACGACGAAGCCGACAGAAACAGAACCGACCACAGTGCCCACTGAGCCGGTGAACAAGATTACATATACCGTTACGGTGGTAAATGAAGAGGGCAATTTACTGTCGGATGTCTCTGTTAAGCTCAGCGGTGATGCCGGCACAGCAACCGTTTCCACCAATGCTTCCGGCGTGGCAACATTCCAGCTTCCGGAAGGCACGTACACCATCACAGTCACACCTCCGTCGGGCTATGATGCCCCATCAGTCAGCTATAAGGTGACGAGTACGTTCCAAAATGAGCAGGTGATGCTTCCCCTGTCTGTGCCGGAGGGCTACACGAAGCTGTACGTGGGATTGGCAAAGAACCTCTCTGCCGGAACGACAAATGTGACGCTGACAGCCGGCGAAGTAACATACTTTGTGTTTACGCCCACCAAATCCGGACTGTACCGGTTTACGGCGTCTTCCCCCATCAGCTATTGGGGAACTCCCAGCTTTATCAGCAATCAGACTGCCGGCACAGATATTTCCGGAAATGTATTTACCCTGAACATCAAGGATAGCAACATCGGCGCATCCTATGTTTTGGGCGTTACCGCTTCCGGCAGTACTTCCAGCGGCAGTGTGACGATCACGCGCGTCAGCGCGGCGACAACCGATGTAACGGATCAGCCCTGGGTGGAATACAAAGGTACCCACACCCCCGTGGATTACACCTTCTCCGGCGGTACGCTGAAGCGGGTGGATATCACCGGCAGCTTCACCCTGGTTTTGGGCAGCGATGGATTCTATCATAAAGATACCGCTGACGGCCCCATCGTCTATTTGGACTTTGATGACAGCGAGTATATGCTGCCCTTGAGCGGCATTTTGTCAGAGGGAACCGGCATCCGTGCCTATGTGACACAGACAGACGGAACGATCATCAAGGAAGATTATCAGGATCTGTTCAGCGCGTATGTGGAGGCTGCAGATTCTTCCAAGAAGATCTATCCGCTAACGGAAGATCTCGCACATATCTTGAAAGAGTACGGTGAAGATCAGGGTTGGTGGGATGTGACCGTCAATGGCGCAATCATTGCCGCAGTTCCCAACGTAAATACGGAAATCGCATGGATGTTCGCTTGTTTCTATACAGAATGACGAAAAAAATAGAAAAAAAGCAGTAAAAATTTACTAAGAAGTCATTGCAACCTGCGGACAAATGTGCTACAATTATGGATATTTATTCAAGTTTTTCTTGCGGTATACAAAGCGGGTGAAACTTGAAGGAGGAAAATCAATGAATCGAGTAACAAAACTGCTTGCGTTTGCGTTGGTGCTGTGCGTGGTATTCACCCTCTGCGCCTGCGGAAAGAAAGCGGATAATCCCCCCGCAACCACTACCCAGCCCCCCGTAACCACTACGGAGGAGCCGACCCCCACCACAACCGTGTCCGACGGTAAGGTAACGTATACCGTTACAGTCCAGGCTGAGGATGGCGCGCCCATTGTGGGCGCGGTGGTCCAGCTCTGCAAGGATGTTAACTGCAATCCCAATGTAACGGGCGCGGATGGCGTGGCGACCTGGTCCATAGCGGAGGATACATATAAGGTCAGCTTTGTGATGCTGCCCAGCGGCTATACCTACAGCGGCAGTGAGGAGAACTTCTATTTTGCAGAGGGTTCCCGGGAACTGACCATCACCCTGAAAGCCGAGGGTTAAAACCGGCTTCTGAATTTGTAAAAGCCCCGATTCCAAGGGTTTTTAGCATGAAAATGCAAAATATGGGAGGTAAAAATTATGAAAAAGTTAATCAGCTTGGCACTGGCGCTGGCCTTGGTGCTCTGCCTGGCAACTGCAGTTTCTGCGGCAACTACTGGTTCTGGCGAAAGCGCGACGGATCCTTTGCGTTCTGACAACATGGAACCGTTGAACGTAACTATTGTGGGAGCCGGCCCCGGTGCAATTGGCTACCTGTACGTGTCTTTCCCCGATGAGGCAGACGGATACACCGTTACCATCACCAGCGTTACCACTACTGGCGTTGTAGCCGGTTCTTACGAGGTATACAACGGGTCTGAGTCCGGTGTTTCTTGTGACGAAAATGGCGTCGTGGAGACGACATACAGTAAGGATGTCGGCTGCATTGCAATTTATACCGAAATTTCCGATCATGAGCTGACCATCACCCTGACGCCTCCTTCGCAGGAAATTTACAGCGGTTCTGTTGCTGCAGAAGGCTGGAACCCCGGCGTGGTTATTCCCTTTGTCGCACCTGGCAACGGTGTTGTGACTATCACTGTCTCCAATGCTGATCCCGGTTATGATGTTGGCGAAATTAACAGCGGTACTTGGCATCAGGGCGGTGCCAGTGGAACGCACACCTTCGATGTTGAAGCAGGCGGAGAGTATGAATTCCAGCTCTGGGGTTATGATGGCATGAGCAACTGCTCCGCTACTTATGATGTTGTAGTTACCTACACCGGCGAAGGCACAGTTACTCCTTACGTTCCCCCTGTTCCCGGTGAATCTATGGACGATCCTCTGTCCTTCTATATGCCCGCAGGCAGCGTGACTGTTCCTGCCGGCGGCACCGTATACTGCCTGTATACGCCTATGATGTTGGGCAACGACGATATGGTTCTGACCGTTACCGGTCCCACCGGCTTTATGGCTGCCGGCTTCCCTATGATGGGTATGCCCAATACCGCAATTGATACTGCCGGTACCGCAACCGTCACCGTTCCTTATAATCGTCAGTACGGGGGCTATATGTTTGCTGTTGTTAACGATACCGACAGCGAGCAGACCTACAATTTCACTCTGGCGAAGCCTTTGGGCAGCGAAAGCAACCCCGCTGAGCTGGTTATGGGCACCAATACTGCAACTATGCCTGGTTCTTTTTCGGGTTATTTCTATCTGTGGACCGCTGAGGCAGACGGCACCCTGACCATCACTATGCCCGAGACTGGCTGGACTTATTTGATTCAGATCAACGGTGAAGGCACCACTGGTCAGCTGTACTCTGACGACGAAACCGTTGTTGGTGAACAGGTTCTGACCGTTGAGGCATATGATCAGATCATTATTTGGGTTAACTCCTACGATTCTGCCAATATGTTCGATCCGAACCCCGCTGTGGAGCTGAGCTTTGAGGCTTCCTTTGAGTGTCCCCTGGGTTCTTATGAGAATCCCATCCCCGTTTTGAGCCTGTATGATCTGGTTGGTATCGATGCCGCTCCTGGTGAGACCTACTATGTCATCAGCTCCATGCTGGCTGGCAAGGAACTGTTTATTGTTGATGACGAAAACCTGACCTTCTACCTGAACGGCGAAAAGCTGGAAGCTGTTAACGGTGAGATCACTGCTGTGATCAACCCCGTTGGCCCCAGTGTGCAGCTGAAGGTCGTCAACGAGACCGACGAAGAGATCGAGACTATGGCTGGCCTGCAGGATCCCGAGGGCTCCGAGGGCAACCCCATTGTCGTTACTCCGATGGTCAGCGAAGTCGAGGTTGAGACCGCTGCCGGCGAGTCTAGCTACCTTATGGTGCCCGCTATGTGCAACGGCAGCTACGTTGTCATTGAGGGCGAGGACCTGACTGTTATCGTTAACGGTACTGCTGTGGAAGCTAAGAACGGCGTTTACGCTGTTGAGCTGACCGGCGTTCCCTCCAACACCATCGTTGTTACCAATGCTGGCGACGCTGCTGTTTCCTACACTGTCAGTGTTGTTTCCGACAATCCCAACACCGGCGACAATGCTCTGCTGAGCGTTGCAGCTGCTCTGCTGCTGACCTCCGCTTGCGCTATCGCTCTGGTTGGCAAGAAGAAGGAATTCTGATTCTAAACCCAATATGTTGCCCCTGCGGGAATCTCCCGCGGGGGCTCTTTATGCAGTAAAAATCTCCGTGGGTTCCCACGGAGATTTTATTTAGCTAAGCTTTTCAACGGCTTCCTTTAAGTCCGCATATTCTGCAGAGCCGATGATAATTTCCTGAATAATGCCACTGGCATCCAGAATGACAGTCATAGGATAAGTGCCTCTGCCGCCCAGCGCGGTGTAATAACCGCCGTTGAGCCCCACATCATCCAAAGTATAATCCTTGGCAAAGATGATTTGAGAGTCGGAATAATACTTGCTGATATATTCCGGCGCGGTTTTGATCACCATATGGGTGTGAATGGCAATGACGGTGACAGAATCCGCATACTCAGCGGCAATCTGATCGAAGTAGGGAAGTTCGTTGACACAGGGGGTACACCAGGTGCCCCAGAAGTTGATAATGGTGATTTTGCCGGTTTTGACGGGGTTGATCGTCTGATCCAAAATGCCGGTTTCGTCAATGATCTGCAGGTCATAGCCGTAGCACAGGTCACCGACGGCGTTGCCTTCCAGAGGCGTGGAAACATTTTCGGCGGTTACCCAGTAGTAAGTACCGGCACCGATGAGGATCGCCAGCATCAGAACGAGACTGATCCAGCGGGTCACATTCCGGATCTTTTTGCTGCTTTTTTCCGGAATGTCGTTCTTTTTCAGGAAGATTTGAGAACCTTTCCATTGGATCGCCTTGGTTGGGCAGATGTCCATACATTCGCCGCAGGCGATGCATTCCTGGTCGCCAACGTGGTGAACATCCAGCTTGCAGTGGTTGACGCACAGACCGCAGTTGGTGCAGTTGATTTTATCTACTTTGACACCGAAAATGCTGATCTTGTTGAACAGACCGTATAGCGCGCCGAGAGGACACAGGAATCGGCAGAACAGCCGGAAAATGAAGACGCTTCCCACAACGACGCTGATCATCAGCATAAATTTCCAGGTGAACAGGGGCCCCAGCATCGAAAAATAGCTGCTGTTTACCTTGTTTGCCAGCAGTCCCAAGCCGCCTTCAATGGTTCCCGCGGGGCAGATGTACTTGCAGAAAGCAGGCAGCGGTGTGTCCTTGAAGGCGTAGATAATGGGGATGACAAAGACAAATACCACAAGGATCACATACTTTAAGTAAGAAAGCACCCGGGTAACGGGGCTTTTTTTCAGCTTTGGCGTTTTGATCTTGTGCAGGAGCTCTTGGATCAGGCCGAAGGGACACAGCCAACCGCAGATCATTCTGCCAAAGAGTATACAGTAAAGAAGCAGAATACCGCCGACATAGTAAAGCGTGCTGTGGTCAGCGCTGAAGGACCCTTGCAGGGAGCCCAGCGGACAGGCACCCACAGCGCCGGGACAGGAGTAGCAATTGATGCCGGGAACGCAGACACTTTTTGTACCGCCCCGGTAAATGTTGCCGGTAACAAAGCCCTTGAGATGGATGTTGAACAGCAGGGCGAAGTAAAGCTGCATCAGCTTACGCTTTGAGGGAAGCCATTTTTTGATTCTTTCTTTCATATACTCACCCCAATCCTACGCACTCGGTGCAGATATTGATGGCCTTGGTAAGTACATCGGCGATGCCGCCGGTGGCAAGACCGTAAACCAGCAGAGCAACGGCGGCGCAGGTAAGAACCAGCCGGACCGCAAAAATGCTGTTAAACTTTGGGGTGGGGGAGACCGCTTCCGCACCGTTGGTGGCCTTCGGAACCATTTTCAGCAACGAGATCTCTTTCTCCATACTGTTTTTGCAGAAATAAGCAGTAAAAATGCCATAGACAAAGGGTATGCCCATACAAGGCAGCAGGATCTTCATTGCCTGGATCACAGATCCGTTGATTTGGGTGGCGTGAAATGCATCTGGTTGCAGTGCAAAGCAGAAAAATACGCTGCCGCCGATGATCGTCAGCGAAATGGTGATGAGCTTGTGCAGAAGCCGCAGCTTGCGCTGGGTGCTAATGTCTTTTTTCAGAGTCGGCCCGCACAGGTTCAGATCCCGATCGATCCGCATCCGGTTCAGCACCATAGCGGATTGCCTTTTGGGGCGGGCTTTCCTTTCTGCCGGGAACGCAAGATGGAGCATCCAGCCACCGATCACCGCGCCAAGACACAGGTAAACCGGAATTGCAATGGGTGCAAACGCAGCAGCCACCGCCGCCCGGGAAAAGCCTTCATCAGACCGGAATATACTGTAGCAGCCGGCCATCAGGCAGATGCCGGCGATAGCAATCAGGATACTGGTTAGGATTTCCCAGAGCAATCGCAGGCAATCAATATATTTTTTTGTCATAGCTCACCTCCGAAGAAACTGTATTTATCACAATATAACATATTTCTTGCGAAATGTAAAATGATATTCTGCAAAAGTTATAAACTGTGAAAAATTGCTGTCAGGAAGGAAGGAAATGTAAGAATCGTCCTTGCTTTTTAGCTGGAAATAAGGTAATATATAATTTGGTATGCTATCGTTACGGATGTATATTCGTAGATCAACGGAGAAAGGCGATTTTCAAAATGAGAAAGATCCAAACACATATTGTAAAAGCGATAGCCCTTGTTATTTTGGCGGTTGCCGTTCTGCTTGGAACGGTGATGATGCCGCAGGCACGGGCTAGCAGCTACCAGGCTTCCTATGTGGAGAAACTGGATGGTGTATCCATTGATATTTCCGAATATCTGGATAATTCTGTTATGTTCCAGCTTCCGGACACGGTGAAAGATGACCAGGAGATATCTGTCATCATCACAGTGGATGTAATTAACCTGATGGATGCTTACGAAAAAACGGACAAGAGCATAACCTTCTCCGAGTACGCCCTTACCAGCAGTGACGCTGCGGATATCCAGGCGCAGATCCGCGATGAAAAGGCACGGATCCTGGCAAAGCTGGACGAACAGAATGTGTGCTATACCGTTGGTGATGAGTACAATGTAATTCTGAGCGGTTTTGAAATTCTGATTGAAGCGGCAGATTTTGATATGACCTGCAAGGCTTTGGGCGAGGGTGAAGGCATCATCGTAAGCGAAGTTTACAATGTTGCAGAAACCCAGCTGGTGGAAAACACTGTCAATGTTTATGAAACCGGTATTTTTAAGAGCGGCGATTCCGGCTACGACGGCACCGGTATGGTGGTGGCGGTTTTGGATACCGGCCTGGACTCCAATCATTCTGCTTTCTCTGTTGATAACTTTACCTCTAACAAGCTGGGCTTGACCTATGGCGATGTGGCATCTGTTATCAGCCAGACCACTGCTAACAAGCTTGCCGGCGGTCTGACAGTTGATGATGTTTACATCAATGAAAAGGTCCCCTTTGGCTATGACTATGCAGATAACGATCCCGACGTTTATTCCACCCACAATAATCACGGCACCCATGTTTCCGGCGTCATCGTGGGCAAAGACGATGTGATCACCGGCGTTGCACCCAACGCACAGCTGGTTTCTATGAAGGTGTTTTCCGATGTGATGGACACCGCCCGCAGCACTTGGATCCTTTCCGCACTGGAAGACTGCGTGGTTTTGGGTGTAGATGTGATCAATATGTCTCTGGGTACAGCCTGCGGCTTCAGCCGGGAATCCGACGAGGAAGTCCTCAACGGCGTTTACGACAAGATCCGCGCTGCTGGCATCAGTATGGTGGTGGCTGCTTCCAATAGCTATTCCTCTGCTTACGGTTCTGAAGCAAACGGCAACCTGGGTCTGACTTCCAACCCCGATACCGGTACAGTTGGCTCTCCCGGTACTTACGAGGGCGTTATGTCCGTTGCCTCCATCAACGGCGTTGAGACACCTTACCTGCTCCACGGCGATACCATTATCTATTTTATTGAATCCAATACCGGCGCGGCAGAGGAAAATGATTTCTGCGCCACACTGCTGGGAGATCAGGAGTCCATTGAGATCGAGTATGTGGTGATTCCTGGCGTCGGCAGAAGCGCGGACTATACCGGCTTGGATGTCAAAGGCAAAATTGCACTGGTCCGCCGCGGTGACAACACCTTTGAAGAAAAAGCGATGATCGCCGAAGCCCAGGGTGCGGCAGGCATCATTATTTATAACAATGTTTCCGGCGATATCAAAATGAATGTGGGCGATGCCAAGCTGGCAGTTTGCTCCATTTCTCAGGATGATGGCGAAATGCTGGTTGCCGCAGGCAACGGTAAGCTGAAGATCAGCAAGAGCCAAACTTCCGGTCCTTTTATGTCTGACTTCTCCTCCTGGGGTCCTACTCCCAGCCTGGGAATCAAGCCTGAGATCACTGCTCACGGCGGCAATATTCTTTCTTCTGTTACCGGCGGCGGCTACGACCGCTTGTCCGGCACTTCTATGGCTTGTCCCAATTTGGCCGGTGTCGTAGTGCTGCTGCGGCAGTATGTAGTGGAGAATTTCCCGGATATTGCAAACGATAATGTAAAAGTTGGCGCTATGGTCAACCGGCTGATGATGTCCACTGCGGATATTATCCTCAATACCAACGGACTACCTTATGCGGTCCGCAAGCAGGGCGCAGGCCTTGCAAACCTTTTAAGCTCCATCAATACCAAGGCGTATATCACTACATACGACGCAAGCGGTAATGCAATGGACAAAACCAAGCTGGAGCTGGGTGACGATCCCAGCAAGACCGGCGTTTATGAACTGAAGTTCACCGTTACCAACTTTGGTGACGATACGCTTGTTTACAATGTGGGAGCTTATGTTTTCACAGAGTGTGTCAGCGATACCAAGACCGCTGCAGGCGAGACCACCGTTACGGAAGAAGCCTACATTTTGGAGGGTGCTTCTGTGGTGATCACCACAACAGGCGGCAACGGTGGTATCAAGGGTAGCGAACTGACGGTACCTGCCGGCAGCAGCGTAGATGTGCTCGTTACCATCACCTTGACTGAGGAAAATAAAACCTACCTGGATGCTTCATTCGAAAACGGTATGTATGTGGAGGGCTTCGTAACTCTGGATGCCAAGAAAGGCACCGAGATCGACCTGAATGTACCTTATCTTGCCTTTTACGGTGACTGGACTGTAGCTCCGCTGTTCGATCTGGACTACTATGAGACAAACGCTGACGAATTGGATGATTCCATCGCCGAAGAAGATAAGGTCAGACCGGATGCTTACGCCACCCGTCCCATTGGCGGCATTTCCGAGGACTATGTCAGTTACCTGGGCAGCTACTATTACATCCAGGATCCCAGCGATATGGTCATTTCCGCAAGCCGGGATTACATTGCCCTGTCCAATCAGGAGGGTACGGTTCACTCCCTGCGATTTGTTTGGGCAGGCTTGCTGCGCAACGCTGCCAAGGTAGAGATTACCATTACTGATGACACCACCGGTGAAGTGATCTTTGAAACCGTGGATACCGATGTTCGCAAGTCCTATGGCGATGGCGGCAGCATCTATCCTGCCAATATCGAGATCGAGTTCGATACTATGGACTATAATCTGGCCAACAACACCGAGTACACCGTGACGCTTACCGGTTATATGGATTACGGCAACGGCGGATTGGAGACCAACGAGAAGAACACTTTCAGCTTCCCCCTGGTGGTGGATTTTGAAGCGCCCACAGTTACCGGCGTGGAATTCTACTATGAGTATGACAAGACCCTGAAGAAGAATCGCCTGTATGCAAAGGTGGCCGTATACGATAACCACTATGCAATGGCATCCCAGTTGGGTTATGTCACGCTGGGCACGGATACCGACGGCAATGAAACCGTTATGCTGGAGACATTTGAGCAGTATATGACGCCCGTATACTCCCAGCGTAACAGCACCACTTATGTAACCTTTGAATTAACGGACTACATATACGAGATCAAGGAAAACTCCCTGAACGATAACACCTTTGTGGTTACCTGCTACGACTATGCACTGAACTATGCCACCTATGAGATCGGCTTGCCCACGGACTACACCGATTTCTATTTTGACTCCTTGGAAGAAGGCCTTACTCTCAGCCCTAATGAAGTCTTCTCTCTGGAGCCTCTGGTTCACCCGGATACTGAGTGGGCGGAGCTGCTGGAATTTACCTCCTCCAGACCCAGCGTTGTCAGAGTTGTCAACAACAAGTTGGTGGCTACGTCTACCGGTAAGGCGGTGATCAAAGTCCGGGATCCTGCCACCAACAAGAGTATGACCTTCCAGGTCACGGTTCTCGGAGAAAACGACGAAGGTTACCAGTATTATGATAAGCCTGTGGCAGATACCTTCCGTCTGACCGGCTACGATACACTGAAAGCCTATTATATGGTTTCCAGTGAGGATAAGGACATTGGCGATACCGGCAACACCCGGTTCTTTGAGGGGAATTACACCCTTTCGCTGTATCCTTCCGAATCTGTGCGGTTGAACTATGATCTGGATGCTTATTTCCCCAATGATACTACGGTGGAATTTGAATCCAGCAATGAAAGCATTGTTAAGATTGACGCTTCCGGTACGGTCACCGCGGTGGCTGAGGGCTATGCCTCTGTTACTGTGAAGATCATGATGGACGGAAGAAGCACCTACTATTCCGAAACGGTTTCCGTCGAAGTGAAAGATCCCTATGTGACCAGCGGTGCCAGCCTGACCCATTATTATGGCAACGGCGGTATCGTCACTATTCCTTCGGATCTGTCTCTGCAGGAGATTGGCGCCTTTGCATTCTCCAACTTTGAGTACATCGCCAAGACAGCAGAAGAGCTGGCGTTTGACGATGCGGAAACCTCCAAGCAGTGGTATATCGGTGACGATACCATTACCAAGGTCGTTATTCCTGAGGGCGTGAAGAAAATCAATGCTTACGCCTTTGCTAATCTGACGGCGCTGGAAGAAATTGTGCTGCCGTCTACGCTGAATGCCATTGAGTACGGCGCGTTCTACGGCTGTACTTCGCTGGAGAAGATCAGCTTTAGCGGCGACAACAATCTGCAGATCGTCAACCAGAGTGCATTTGAGAACTGCAACCTGCAGGATACCGTGGATCTGTCCGCTGCCTGCGTCATCTCTGACTATGCCTTTGCCGGCAATCAGAGTCTGGATGGCGTAGTGACTTCCGATGCGCTGCTGTCCATCGGTCAGTATGCCTTTGCGGGCTGCAAGCAGCTTTCTGATGTGACCATTACGGCTTCCAAGGTGAAATATGGTGCCTATGCCTTTACTGGTTGTAAGGCTCTGACTTCCTTTACCGTCAACGCATCTGTTCTGCCGGAGGGTATGTTCTATGAGTGCAGCGCACTGAAGACCGTGACCATCGGACCGGATGTGAACGATATTGGTGAATTCGCCTTCCGGGATACCGCAGTAGAGACATTTACAGTCGAAGCGGGCAACGCGGCGTATCTTGCGCAGAGCGGCAGCTGCGTCTTGTCTGTTGACGGGAAGTCCTTGATAGCGGTTGCTCCCACGCTCAAGGGTGTGTTCAAGGCGGCGGATGCCGGGAATCACACGATTACAGCGATTGCCAAGGGTGCATTCTCCCACAATACCAAGATCACCGCCATCGAGCTGCCCCAGGTTACAACTTTGGGCGAGTATGCGCTGGCATCCAACAAGAATTTGACTTCTGTGCGGTTCAGTAATCTGACGGATATCGGAGAATATGCTTTCTTCGAGACCGGTGTCACCGAATTGCCCGACTTTGCGGCAGATGTGACTATCGGAAAGTATGCTTTCTCCCATACGGCGTTGAAGAGCGTAACGATCCCCGACAATATGGTCATTGCCGAGGGTGCATTCAGTGAGTGCCTGAATCTTGTTTCTGTACAGATCGGCGACAATGTTACCGTGGGTGACTATGCCTTCACAGTAAATGTCGATCTGGCTTTTGAGGTTAAGAATTACAACGAAAACGGTGAAAAGTATTTCTACTACGTTTTCGGCACGGCATTGAAAGAACTAACCATCGGCAAGAATGCACAGATCGGACAAAACGCCTTCTCTAATGCTGGCAATTTGGAATCTGTCACTTTAGGCGAAGGTGCAAATATTGGTTATATGGCCTTCTACAATACCTCCAGCCTGAAGGAAATCGACCTGTCCAAGGTGGTATCCATCGGTGATTACGCATTCTCCGGCGACGTCCGGAATGTTTGCCTGGATGACTCTATGAGTTACGCAGCCATCACCAAGGACGGCCGTTACATCTACACCTATCACGGTCCTCTGCTGGAAACGGTATCTCTGGACAATGCCGAATCCATTGGTGAATACAGCTTTGCTTACTGCCGAAGCCTGCGGGAAGTGAAGCTGAATGACAAAATCACCGTCATTCCCAATTATGCCTTCGCTGGCTGCGTTGCGCTGGAAAGCATCGATCTTTCCAAGATCGTCACCGTGGGTGACTATGCGTTTATGGAGATCGATGCACTGGCATCTGTTGACCTCAGTTCTGCGGAAACCATCGGCGAGTACGCTTTCATTTATAACAGAGGCCTTACGGATGTGACGCTGAACCCCAACGGCGTGGAGCTGGATGAAGCGGCATTTGCTTACTGCGATAAGCTGACACAGGTCAAGAATCTGAACGCTGCCAAGGCTTTGGGTGACTATGCCTTTGCCTACACTGCCATCGTGGACGCGGATCTTTCCGGTGCGGTTTCCATCGGCACTCAGGCGTTCCTGAAGGAAGCGCTGACTCCCTTTAAGGTTACTTTGGGCGAAAATCTGGAGACCTTAGGTGACAACCCATTCGCAATGTGCACATTGGAGCCATTCAGCATCACTGAAGTGAAGAATTTTAACGGTGTGGACTACGAAACCAAGATTTACACCTTTGAAATCAGCCCTGCGGTGCAGGTCATTGACGGATCCCTGTACTGCCGGATCAAAACCGGTTTGGAACTGATCACCTACGCTGGAATTGACAACACGAATGTTAAAGTAGCGGATGGCACGGTTCGTATCACCGCACTGGCCTTTGCAGGCAGTGATGTGAAGATGGTGACGCTGCCCTACACTGTGGCATCCATCGGACATAAAGCGTTTTATGGCTGCGAAGAGCTGAAGACTGTAGTGTTCAGCAGCTTCAACGCTCCCATTTTGGAGGAAGAATTCGATTCTTCTTACTACGAGTCCTACCAGCACATCCCCGGCACTGGCGATTTTGGTGCTTACCTGGATTATGAAGGCAACGAAGTGAATATTATCGGCACAGGCATTTTGCCCTACTATATGTGGAACGTCACCGACGGACTGTACTTCGATGTGTTCTATGGTGCCAACTTCGTGGACTATGTTGGCTATGTGGACAACAAGCTGACTATGGTCCGACCGGTCAATGGTGTTGGCTATGATACCTATATATACAATCACTATTTTGATTTGAGGATCGACGGTGCCGCCGGTGCTGACGATACAACGCTGGAAGCGATTGCTGCTATCAATGCTATTCCTGAGCGGGTAAGCTACGAGGATAAGGCTTTTGTAGAGGCGGCCCGGGCGGCTTATGCCAAGATCGCCACCACAGAGCAGCAGGCTCTGGTCACCAACTATTCCAAGCTGATCTCTGCAGAGCAGAGAATCGCAGCAATGGAAACCACAGAGGAACCTGCGGAAGAGCCGGAAGAGAAGCTGCCTGTAAGCTACAACTGGCTGGCTTGGGCGGTTCTGGGCCTTGGTATCCTGTGCATAGCCATTGCAACACTTTCCCGTGCTGCAGCAAGCCGTAAGGTAAAGAAAGCAGCACAAGAGACTGCACAGCAGGAAGAATAAGAAATTTGGGAAAGCCGCAGGCTGCTGCGGCAGGGCGGCTTTCCCACTTACCGTCAACGAAACAAAGGAAGATACGGATAACATGAAATTAAAATTAAAAGCGATCTTTGCGGTCTGTCTGCTGATCGCGGTTCTGGGGCTATTTGCAGGCTGTTCTCCGGAAAAGACACCCTATGAGATCAACGATGGGGACGGTTATAATGTCAGCGTCAAATTTGATGCAAACGGCGGCATTTTCACCACCAACACACCTGTGATCGTGGATTCCTATAACATTTCAGAAATGCAGCTTACAAATGGCTATGCCCAGATCCCTTTGATTGCTCCCGATAACGCCCTCCGGGGCAACGATGCCTTCACTGCTATCAACAACGGCTATTTCCTAGCAGGCTGGTATGCAAAAAAGACGGAGACTTTGGATGAAAATGGCAATCCCTGTGTTGTTTATGGCGACAGATGGGATTTTGACCAGGATGTGCTTTCTGTGGATGCCAGTAAGGATCACACAGCATCGGAGCCTGTGCTGACTCTATATGCGGCCTGGGTTCCTCTGTTTGAGATCCATTTTTATGATTTAGCAACCGGCGAGTTTTTGGAGACGCTGTCCTTTGACCCCGGCGCGGCGGATGAGATCTCCGTTCCTAAGTGGGATGAGGAAACCGGAACTATTGAGATGTTCGATTTCCCGCAGCGCAGCGGGTATACATTTGCCGGCGTTTATTATGATGCGGCAGGGACCCAAAGTGTGGAAACTGCGGCAGTGAATCATCCCGGCACTGTGGACTATACCAATGGTATGGCAAAAAATCATTCCCTGAGCCTGTATGTCGATTATACGGAAGGGGAGTGGTATCGGATTTACAATGTGGAGCAGTTCCTGAAAAATGCCAGCGTCAGCGGCAGCTATGAGATCTATGCGGATCTGGACTTTGCAGGTCAGATCTGGCCGACATCAATGATGTACGGTAACTTTACCGGCTCTATCCGGGGTAACGGACATACATTTAAAAATATTACCCTGGAGCAGACCAACAACTCCAAAGTCAACGCGGGTCTCTTTGGCTATCTGACAGAAACGGCTGCGATCAGCGATCTGACACTGGAAAATGTGACCTTTACCATCAAAGCAGGAACCCGCGTCACCGGCGCCAGCTTTGGTGTGTTTGCAGGCACAGTTTCTGAACAGGCGTTGATCACAAATGTGCAGATCCTCAGCAGCACGCTGCAGATCGACACATCCTGCTATTTCGGTACCGAGGACTATGTTATTGGCTTAGTCAGCGGTATGGGCGACCCGGGAATTGACTATTCCGATATTGCCTGCACAGTGGTGGGGGACAATCCCGAAAACGTCACATTGACAGTCAGCGGCAGTACCGTTACGCTGCAGTTCCATTCTTAAGTAAGCAATCCACTTTATACATAAAGGAGCATTACCATGAAAATCAGAATTATTTCCCTCATCCTGTGCGTCGCTCTTTGCGCAGGAATGGCATCTATGCTCACCGGTTGTTCCGGCAGTGCAAAGAAGACGGATGCCTTTGTTATTATGACCGACCAGTTGGACGGCCTGTTCAATCCCTTCTTCTCCACTTCTGCCGCTGACGGTACCATCGTTGCTATGACACAGATCGGCATGCTGGGCTCTAAGTATGTTAACGGTGATGTGCAGGTGGCCTACGGCGAAAATGAGGCCGTTGTTGTAAAAGACCTGGACATCGTGGAAAAAGACGGACAAACCGTTTACACCTTCGTTCTGAAAAACGGTATTTTGTTCTCCGATGGCCATCCTCTGACTATGGAGGACGTGCTGTTTAACTACTATGTGTATTTGGATCCTGTTTACACCGGCTCCAACACGCTGTATTCCACCGATATTGTGGGCCTCAGCGAGTACCGCACCCAGACAATCGGTAACGCTTCCGGCGATAATGACGATCTGATCGCCTCTCAGGCCGCCTCCCGTGCACAGGCCCGTATCCGGGAACTGCTGAACCTCTTCAATTCTGAAAAGAAGGCATCTGTTACCAATGAAGTTAGTTATGATGCAATGAAGAAGGCAATTCAAAGCCATAAGCTGAGCTCCGGCTACATTGGTGCAATCTCCAATAACGCGGCAGAAGTCACCACCAAAAATCTGCTGGAGGACTATGAGTATGCGCTGAAGCTCTTCAAGGAAGAATTGGAGACCGACTATCTCAGCGCTCAGGAGTCCTATACCGAAGCACCTTATAAGAATCACAAAGAGTTTGACGATGCGATATTCTGCTTTATGTACACCGAAGGCTATGTTCAGGTGAAATATGCAGAGGGTGCTGACGGTAAGATCGACCGCACCACCATCGAGACCCTGACTCCCAGCTATCCTGACACCATTAAGACCAAAGAAGACGCTATCAACTACATCTATAACGATAAGATCGCCCGCGAGCTGGATATCATCCTGCAGTACTGGGCAACGGCTACCACTCTGACTACTGAGTTCACGGCAAAGGCAAAGGAAGTCATCCTTCACGAGAATGTGGCAGATGACGGTTCTCTGTCTGTTAAGAATATTTCCGGCATCGTGTCCCTGGGTCATACCGATGCAGCCGGCAGCAAGATCACCGTCAACGGCACAGAGTATACTGTCGCTTCCGGTCACAATTCCGACGGCACCGTTACCAATGCCAATGAGTACGATGTTCTGCAGATCACCATCAACGGCGTTGACCCCAAGGCTATTTGGAACTTTGCGCTGACCATCGCACCGCAGCACTACTATGGCAAGGGCAGCTCCGTGGGTGTTGACATTGCCAACGATCAGTTCGGCGTGGAATTTGCCAGCTTCGAATTTATGACGGATATCATTCAGTCCACTACCAATATCAAGCTGCCTATGGGCGCCGGTGCTTATAAGGTCACCGATAAGGATAACAGCGATTCTCCCTCCGAGAGCGCATTCTATTCCAACAATGTCGTTTACTTTAAGCGCAACGATAACTTCACCACAGTTGGTGAGGGCATTAATAACGCCAAGATCGAGAAGGTCCGTTACCAGATCGTCAGCTCCAACAATGCCATCGAGGCGCTGCAGAGCGGTGCGGTTCACTATATCTCTCCGTCTTTGACCGCAGAGAACTACGAAAAGCTGGAGAAGCTCTCCTCCAAGGGTATCGTTACCATCACAGAGGATCAGCTGGGCTACGGCTATATCGGTATCAACGCAGCAAAGGTCAATGATATCAACCTGCGTAAGGCAATTATGTGCGCTATGAACACCAGTCTGGCACTGGACTACTACCGTGCCGGCACTGCCGATCAGATCTATTGGCCGATGAGTATGGTCAGCTGGGCATATCCTGACGGCAAGGATGCTACCGACAACGGTTTTGACTATCCGCAGTTCGGCGGCAGCTGGAGCGACGATATCGCCAAGACCAATATCGAAAAATATATGCGTGAAGCCGGTGTCAGCGCCGGTGACAGTTCCCTGAAGGTCACCTTTACCATCGCAGGCTCTTCTTTGCAGGACCACCCCACCTATAAGGTGTTCCGTGATGCCGCAATGCTGCTCAACTCTATGGGCTGGGATGTGGAAGTGGTTTGCGATACCCAGGCCCTGACTAAGATCAACACCGGTTCTTTGGAAGTTTGGGCAGCTGCCTGGTCCTCCGCTTTGGATCCCGATATGTACCAGGTTTACCACAAGAACTCCAGCGCCACCAGCACCCTGGCTTGGGGCTACAACTATCTGAAGACCAGCGGTACTTCTGAGGAACTGGCTATTTTGAACAAGCTCAGCGATCTGATCGACCAGGCCCGTGAAACCAACGACCAGACTGTTCGTGCTGAACTGTATCAGCAGGCTATGTCTCAGGTTCTGGATCTGGCCATTGAGCTTCCTGTCTATCAGCGTGATGTTCTGTACGCTTTCAATTCCAAGGTGATCAACAAAGACAGTCTGCCCAGCGACGCGGAAATGAATCCTTATTCCTCCCCGCTGGATCGTATTTGGGAAGTTGAGTTCGCCAGCTGATCTCGGAGTGAATTATGCTGAAATATATCATAAAACGATTGGCGTACTCTGTGCTGATTCTGCTTGGCGTTTCGCTGATCATCTACTTTCTCATTCGGCTGATGCCCGTTGATTTTATCCAGGATAAGATCAATGCCATCAACCAGGGCGGCGCTACCGTCAGTGAGGAGACCGTGGAAGCGATGTACAAGATGTACGGCTTGGGCGATAACAGCTTTATGGGTATCCTTTCCGGTTACTTTAGCTGGCTCAGTGCCCTTGCTCGTGGCGATCTTGGCACCAGCTTCGTTTACGGTATTCCCGTGGCTCAGGTCATCGTGGAGCATATGGGTGTTTCCTTTGCTGTGGCACTGATCGCAACCGTGTTTGAATTTTTGATTGCCATCCCCTTGGGCATCACGGCGGCTACCCATCAGTATAGCCTGCGGGACTATATTGTCACCATTTTGGTTATGGTGGGTATCAGCTTGCCTTCCTTCTTCTTTGGGCAGATGCTGAAAGATCTCTTTGCGCTGAAGTTGGGGTGGTTCCCGGTATCCGGCTTGGTGGACGCCACAGCATCTTATTCCGGACTGGAATTGTTGGGCGACTACGCAATGCATATGTTTATTCCGGTGCTGACCATCGTGATCCTCAGTATCGGCGCCAGAATGCGTATGACCAGAACCAATATGCTGGAAGTGCTCAACTCTGACTATATCCGCACCGCAAGAGCCAAGGGCCTGAAAGAGCGGGTTGTAATCAACAAGCACGCATTCCGCAATACATTGATTCCGCTGGTCACTTCTATGGCTGGATTGCTTCCCAGCTTATTCTCCGGCGCCATTATCACCGAGCAGGTCTTTGACCTGCCCGGCATCGGTAATATTGCGCTGGACGCTATGAATCGGGGCGACATTCCCTTCATTATGGGCTACAATATGTTCCTGGCGCTGCTAAGTGTTCTGGGCGTTCTGCTTGCCGACTTGATGTACGGCATCGTTGACCCCAGAGTCAAATTGGAGTGAGGAGGCGCGGTATGGAAGAATTGAACAATCAGCAGGCAACACCTGAGGTTGCTGATACCGAAGTACCTCTGGATAAAAATATCCGATTGATGTCACCCACCCGTATGGTGGTTCGCCGGTTTTTCCGCTCTAAGCTGAGCATTTTGGGCCTTGTTATGGTTATCGGACTGTTCCTTTTCAGCTTTGTCGGTCCACTGGTTTATAATCAGTGGGGTGAGATCGAACTGGATGAAAGCGGCAAGGTGGAGTATGCGGTAGCAGAGACCACTTATACGGTCAACGGTGTTACCTATACCCTTCGGCAGACCACAGAGAAAAACCTGAAGGACAATTTCCTGGCAGCTCCTTCCTCCGAGCATATTCTGGGCACGGATAATGAGGGCTACGATGTTTTTGTCCGGCTTATGTACGGTGGGCGGATCTCTTTGACTGTCAGCTTTATTGCCGTGTTCCTGATCACCATTCTCGGTGTTATCTTAGGTGGCGTAGCAGGTTATTTTGGCGGATGGATCGATAACGTGATTATGCGTCTTTGCGACGTTTTGATGTGCCTGCCGGGTATTCCTATTTTGCTGATCATCAGCACCATTTTGGATGCATCCGATATTGATGCCAAGTACCGGATCTATCTTTTGATGATCTACCTGACCTTCATTTCCTGGACCGGCACTGCACGTCTGGTCAGAGGACAGATCCTCTCCCTTCGGGAGCAGGAGTATATGGTGGCGGCGGAGGCAATGGGTTATTCCACCTTCCGCAAGATATTTAAGCACCTGATCCCCAATGTTATGCCACAGCTGATCGTGCAGATGAGCCTTTCTCTGGGCAGTATGATCCTGTATGAAGCAACACTGTCCTACCTGAATTTGGGAGTAAAAGCGCCCTATGCGGCTTGGGGTACGATGATCAATATCATTTCCACCAACCAAAATGTTTTGCAGAACCATTGGAATGTGTGGGTGCCTGCGGGCGTGTGTATCGTTATCGCAGTTTTGGGCTTTAACTTCGTAGGCGACGGTCTGCGGGATGCCCTGGATCCGAAAGCGAGGAGATAATTATGGCAAAAGAACACAGAAATTATCTCACCGGCAAGGAAATCAAGGCCATTACCAAGGCAAATACCAAGGAAATGAAGCGGTTGGAGGCCTACAAAAACCGTAGGGCAGAGGAAAAGGAGTTCCTTTCCGAAATGAAGGATTCTGCTAATATTTTAGAGATCGAGGATCTGCACACCTTCTTCTTTACAGAGCAGGGTGTGGTTAAGGCGGTCAACGGCGTTTCCTATGATGTCCCCAAAAATGCGGTAGTCGGAATTGTGGGTGAATCCGGCTGCGGAAAATCCGTCACATCTATGTCTGTTATGCGGTTGATCCAAGGCCCAACGGGCCAGATCACCGAGGGCTCTATCCGGTTCCAGTCCTTGGAATACAAGCGGGATGAAAAGGGAATTCCCATCCCCAAACCGGGCACGGAAGGGGAGTACGAAACGGAAGAGAAGGTCTACGATATTGCTAAAATGCCCATTCACGAGATTCATCGGATCCGTGGCAAGCAGATCGCAATGATCTTCCAGGAGCCGATGACTTCCCTCAATCCGGTATTCACCATCGGTGAGCAGCTGGATGAAGTGACCTTTATCCACACCCCTGGTGCCACCAAGGAAATGGCGAGAGCCAAATCTGAGGAGATGCTGCGTTTGGTGGGTATTATCCCCGAAAATGTCTACAAGGCATTTCCTCACGAACTGTCCGGCGGTATGCGCCAGCGCGTAATGATCGCGATGGCACTGGCTGCAGAGCCCCGCCTGATCATCGCAGACGAGCCCACTACGGCTTTGGACGTGACCATTCAGGCACAGATCCTGGACCTGCTCCAGGATATTAAGAATAAGATCGACGGCTCCATTCTGCTGATCACCCACGATCTGGGCGTAATCGCGGAAATGGCAGACTATGTTGTGGTTATGTATGCCGGCAAGGTTATCGAAAAGGGTACCGTTTACGAGATATTCCAGAATCCCAAGCACCCCTATACGATCGGTTTGCAGAAATCCAAGCCTACTATGACCTTGGATGATGGCGCTGAGCTTTATAACATCCCTGGCAATGTTCCCAATCCTATCAATATGCCGAACCACTGCTACTTCAAGGAGCGCTGCGCCAAGTGCACCAAGAAGTGCTCTGGCGAATATCCCGGTATGGTCCAACTGAGTCCCACCCATTTTGTGGCGTGTCATTTGTACAACGAGGAGAATGAAAATGGCTGAAGAAATCAAAACTAAAAACGCCGCTTTCGTGTATGATGACGAGGCTTTGGCAGCGGAATATCTGGAAAAGCGCCGCTTGCAGCAGGAGCAGGACTATCAGAAGCCCTTTGATCCGGATTGCGTTTTGGAAGTTCGCCATCTGCGCAAAACCTTTCCAATGAAGAAAACCATCACCGGTAAGGTTACCAGGGAACTGGTGGCTGTAGACGATGTATCCTTCAAACTGAAGGCCGGTGAGACATTGGGCATCGTTGGTGAGTCCGGCTGCGGCAAAACCACGACCGGCAGAGCCATTCTGAAACTGCACCAGCCTTCCGGTGGACAGATCATCTTCGGCGGAGAAAATATCACAAATTACGATTCCAAGCAGATGCGTCCCCTACGGCAGCAGATGCAGATCATTTTCCAGGATCCTTATTCCTCTCTGCCTCCCAGATCCACGGTAGGCGGAATTCTTTCCGAGCCAGTGGAAGTGCACAACATTGTGCCAAAGGATCGGGTGAAGGATTATGTTCTGGAGCTGATGGAAAAGTGTGGCCTGCGGGATTACTACTATGAACGGTATCCTCACGAATTTTCCGGCGGTCAGCGCCAGAGAATTTGCATTGCCCGGGCGCTGTCTGTCAATCCCAAGCTGGTGATCTGCGACGAGCCGGTCTCTGCACTGGATGTTTCTATTCAGGCCCAAATTATCAACCTGCTGAAAAAGCTCCAGCGGGAGATGAACCTTGCCTATGTGTTTATCTCTCACGACCTGAGCGTTGTTAAATTCATTTCCGATAAGATCCTGGTGATGTACCTGGGTGCCGTGATGGAATTTGGCACCAAGGAGGATATCTTTAAAAATCCGCTGCATCCGTATACCAAGGCCCTGTTTTCTGCAGTTCCCAATCCGGATCCTACGGAAAAGATTGAGCGGATCAAGCTGGAAGGTGATATTCCTTCGCCTGCCAATCCCCCAAAAGGCTGCCGGTTCCATACTCGCTGCCCTTATGCTAAAGAGGTATGCAAGCATATTACGCCGGAGTACCGGGAGTATGGCGACAGTCATTTTGCTGCCTGCCATTTACTGAACGAGGAAGCGTAAGCCATGGGGAAGAAAAAAGAGAGAATCATCTATGTGGATGACGGCAGAACGGTGGCGGATATGTCCGGGGTACAGTCCGGAATCAGTGGACGCCGCCGAGGCTTCGGGCAGAGAAGTGCCGGCTTCAAGGAGGTTTGGAAGACCTATTGGGGCGCGGTGAAGATGATGCTTTTGCCGATGCTTGCGTTTATCTGCGGACTGGGTATCATCTATCTGCTGATGACTCTGATTTTCCAGTGGATGTAAAGAAATCAAAAAACAGCCGTTGTTTTTCAACGGCTGTTTTTAAAAAAAGTTGCTGTGGCCCTTGCAATGTGCTGATCGAAGATGTATAATGAGGAAAAACACTGCGCGTTATAACGAACAGTATTAAGAAAAGAAGTGTGGCTATTATGGTTGAAATCACGGCAAGGGAAATAGCGGATAAATGGGGCGTTTCTCTGCGCTATGTACAGTCCTTGTGCCAAAAAGGCAGGGTCCGCGGTGCCCATCGAAAAGGGCGGGATTGGATCATTCCTGCGGACGCAGTCCGTCCGGTGGACGGCAGGAGCAAAGCGGGTAAGGTCGCAAAAGAGGAATCTGCGCACTTTTGTCCCTTGGTGCGAAAAACACCGTTTTTGGATATGACGGATCTTTACAGAGAACCCGGTACGGCTGACCAATGCATTGAAGCGTTGGTATATCATTCCGAGGCCCAAGCGCTGTTTGCCGCAGAAATCGCTTACAGCCGTGGTGAGATCGACAAGGTGTACGAAAATGCCCAGTATTTTTTGGATCATCACACTGGTTTATATGCGACGATTTCCGGGGCTATGTTGCTATCCCTTTCGGCAATGTGGAAAGGGGATGTGCAGCTGTGGTTTCAGGCAAAAAAACACCTGTTTGAAGCACCTTGCAAAGACGCACTAGACCGGGATATTGTTGCGCTTTCTATGGCGGCAATGGACAGTGCCATCCGCGACACAAGGGATTTCCCGGAATGGTTTGTCAGAGGCTGTTTTGACAACCTGCATCGGGATGCTCACCCTGCCGCAAGAGTGTATTATATCAAGCATTTACTGATTTATGCCCAGGAATTGGCAATGGGACATATGGAACTGGAAGGTATCAAAGGGATCGGTTTGATGAGAATGCTGCCATTTATTATGGAACCGATGATCTCTCAAATGGTGGCGGACCGTATTGTTATGGCAGAAATTTATCTGCGGATCCTCTGTGCCATTGCATACCATCAATGCGGCGACGATGTCCGTGCAGCCAACCATTTGGATAGGGCGATCCGTCTCTGTCTGGCCGACGGGCTATATGGCCCGTTGGTGGAGCACCGAAATCAGCTTGGTCTGTTTTTGGATGATCGGCTTTCAATGATCGATCCGGAAGCAGTGAAGATCGTCAAGGTACTGCATAAGCAGTTGCACGTGGGTTGGACAAAGCTCCATAACACCGTGCTGCAGCGAACGGTGCAGGTGTCTCTGACCAACAGGGAGAGAGAGGTGGCAAGACTGGCGGTTTTTGGATTAACCGATCAGCAGATCGCAGCCCAGCTCTACATTTCTGAATCGGCTGTAAAGTCCTCACTCAGAAACGCAAAGAACAAAGCCGGCGTATTTTCAAGAGCAGACCTGGCTGCATACATATGAAATACCATACTATTTTGCCCCTTTTTCGGAGGGTGTATTTTAACGGAAAATCCCTTATACTTTCATTGTAGAAAGTGTAAGGGATTTCTGTGTTTCTTGCACCGGAAAAGGAGGGGTCATATGGCGAGCGAATTGAATATTCCCAATGAAGGTGATCTTCACTCTGTCGTATCTGTAGGCGGGTATACTTTCGAATTGCGGTACGGCTACTACGATGAGCGCGAGCGCGCTGGCGGAGAACCTTTCGTCCTGTACCCGGACCTGCAAACAAAACCGCTCTATACCGAGGAAGGATATCGGATCGTATCCGCCATACAAAGTGTATGCGAGCATTATGCTGTTCCGGATGGCAAAGAACGGGAAAACTGTTGCTACACTTGTGTGCATTACCCAAACCGAACAGGAGACATTGGTATTTGCAAATGCGAAAGAATGCGCTTAAACGCACAATACAATCAGACAAATTTCTATCTGGGAAGGTAACGTATGGAAATGAAAAACGGATGTTACGGGTTATGTCGGAATTGATATTCAAAATAATGGATAATTTGTGATACGAATATGTAGATTGAAGCGGGAGGCGCTCTGCTTCAAACCCCAGCAAAGGAGATGTAATTATGAAAATGAGAAAGTACAGTTTTTCAATTCGGCTGATCGCAATGGTGTTGAGCCTGGTCTTGATCGTTTCTGTTATGCCCGCTATTGGCCTGGTTGCAAAAGCCAGCGCAGCTGGCATCGCAGGCGGCATCTTGACAACGGAAGCGGATAATTCTACGCTCGACTCGTGGAAGGATGCATTTGATCCCACGAACATTTCCACAGAACACGCCGGCGGTGTTTGGACAGATAAGACTGTCATTACCGCAGACCAAGTCAGCAGCGTTATAGGCAATATTGCAGGTTTGGAAATTGATGAAAATAATTTCCTGGTGGCGCTATCCGCCCTTGCTGCAAACAGTGTTGTAATTGGCAAAGATACTGTTCCGACGGATACCATCTTTGTTTTGGATATGTCCGCCAGTATGAGCTCCACGGAAAAGAATGCAGTGGTTGCTGCCGCCAATGATGCCATTCATACGCTGCTGACCAGCAATTCCGGCAGTCGAATCGGTGTTGTTATGTACTCCGCCGACGCGCAGGTCCTGCTGCCGCTGGATCGCTATACCCCGGTTACGGATGGCGACACTGTGGAGTATATCGAGATCTCCAACGGTCAGATCCGCACGGCCCGGGTTGCAAGCGGAAACGGTAATTTCCAGCAGAATTACACTTACGTGACCAACAGCGCAGGGGAGAATGTAAACGTATCTATCAACCTGTCCAGCGGTACATACATTCAGGGCGGCTTATTCAAGGCGCTTGAGCTGTTTGATGCGGTTACTGTCAGCGATACCCGTACTCCTGTTGTGGTGCTGATGAGTGACGGCGCTCCCACCCGCGCCACCGACAAATATAACGATGTGCCTGATCAGTATACTTATATCACCTCCGGTGCGGCCAGCGGTTTCCTGACCGGTTTGACAGCTGCTTACGTTATGAGGCAGATCGAGGCAAAGTATAACACTAACGGTTTTATGTATACACTGGGTCTTGGCCTGGGTAATGATAATATTGCCAAGGCAGTTATGGACCCGACGGACAGCGGTTATTCTGAGATTCAGACTATGTGGGATGAATTTTATGCTGCCGCCAGCAAGACCGATAAGTCTATGACCTTGTCTGTGGGCAACAATTCCGTTACCATTCCTTATACCGATGGCTTAAATGAGCTGTATGTAGATAAGTTCTTTTCCGCTTCCCAAGCAAGCGATCTTTCCACTGAGTTTAAGAGCATCGTCAACGAGATCAGCCTCCAGTCCGGCTACTATGTGACCCGCTTGGACGGCATCGATGCCAACAGCGGTGGGTATATCACGTTTGTTGATGAGATCGGCACCGGTATGCAGGTCAAGGATATCGAAGGCATCCTCATCGGAAGCACTCTTTATACCGGCGAGATGATGGCACAGTCTTTGTATAACGGTGCTTTCGGCACCGAGGAGGCACCCACCATTCTGGGCGACAATATGGTTTGGGCCCTGATTCAGCGGCTGCGTATCACGGCAACCGGGGAAATGACGGCAGAAGAGATCGCCCGGGATCTGCTGCACAAGGCTTATGCCGCAGGTCAGCTCAGTTATAATGCGGCGACCGGTGCTTGGAGCAATTATATCGGCTGGTTCAGCGATACCAACGGCAACTATGTTGGTTTTTGGGATGCGGAAGATCCCGATGCTGTGATTCCCGAGGGCGCAGTTTATGCCAATAAGTGCTACGGTATGCTGGGTGCTACCACACAATCCCAGACCGCCCACACTTCCGATCTGATGTATGTGGCAGTACAGGTTTCCAAGCCGGTTACTACTGTGAACGGAGAGCGCACGATTCTGGTCAACAGCCCTGAAAGGGTTACCTTCAGCATTCCCGCTTCTTTAATTCCTGTGGTCACCTATCAGATCGCCGTGGATGCAGACAGCGGTACCAACATCGATGAAAACACCGAGGCGACCATCGCTTACAATGGGGCCGATCCTATCCGGTTGATTTATGAGGTGGGCGTTCACAGCGAGTTGACACCCGAGAATATTCACAGTTTTGTTCGTACCGGATATCAGGCGAAGGATGATAACGGCAACTACTATCTCTACACCAACGCATGGTATTGGGAGGGTGCTGATGATCATGATTGGCAGGATGAATCGACCCATCCTGACGCGGATGATGAGATCCTGCAGAACACCGGCAAGAATGCCATTACCTACGCTTACTTTGAGCCCGGCGTTGATAACGAGCACTACTACTTCACAGAGGATGCTTTGGTGTATGTCAAGAGCGGCAATTCCTATGTCCCCTATGAAGGTACGGTTCAGCCCAGTGGTACGTACTACTTTAAACATCTGGTCTATACCGGGGCGGCAGATACCAGCGATGCTTCCAAGGCAGTCACGGCAACGGTTACTGCCCATTATGAGGAGCTCAGCTCCGCAGCCCTGTTGCTGACTAAGCAGACCGCGGGTGAGAGTACCTGGTATGTTCCTGCGGGCACTATGCACCGGAATATGCACGACCACAGCCTGTCCAAGGTGGAAGCGTTTGGCGAAAATGGTAATATTACCGGCAGCTTCTTCGCCATTCGCGAGCAGTTGGTGGATATTGCGGTGGATGACGACACTTCCCATCACTATGAGATCGTCTATATGGGCAACAACGGTCGTGTCACATATATGCCTTCTCAGGGCTTCTCCCTGACCAAGGAAGTGAACGACAGCGAAATTGCGGATAATACCTATAACTTTACCGTAACCATTAGCGGTGATACCGATGGCAAGGTCACCCTTGTCCGCGGCACGGAAAGCCAGGAGTACGCGCTGGAAAATGGGGTTCTGGAGTTGACCCTTTCTGTTAGTGAAACGGTATATGTTACCGGGTTGGACACCGGTGCAGTCTACACTATCCAGGAAGTTATGGACGAGGGCTTTAAGCTCAACGCCATTGCAGCCGAAGACAGCGCACAGGTGGACCTCAAAAACCAGTCTGTAAAAGATGTTGTGGTAAGTAACAGCATTCAGGCAGTCACTTTTGTTAACGGTATTCAGTATTATGGATCTCTGCGGGTCGGCAAGGAAGTTACCTATTTGAAGAACTCCCGTCCTGCCAGTGTCAATACCGACACCTTTGCCGTAAAGGTCACCTTTGTAGGTCTGGGCGGTAAGGACATCTATGTGGACGGCGTGAAGACCACTCTGGATGCAGAGGGCACCTATTCCTTCTCCATCGCTGATGGGAAGGCAGTGCTGTTCAGCGGCATTCCTGAGAACACGGTTTATGACGTTACGGAAGTGTCTGTTCCCGGAACTGTGATCCCTGAGGGCTATACCGCGGATGACGGTTATACCATTACAATTGGCAAGCAGGGTGGTAGTATTGCGGCCAACGATACCGGCAGCGTGGTGCTGAAGAACCAGTATGAGCCGAGGGATTTGGTGTTTGATGATGGCGAGCCCAAGATCACGGTGGAAGTCAATAAGACACTGGTTGGCGATCTGACGGATTGGTCCTTTGATTTTGTGCTGCGGTATTATAACGGTTCTGCCTGGGAAGACGTCAAGGTTAACGGCGAAACGGTTAAGGCAAGCGTTGACGAAACCAACAGATCCGTTACCTTCGATTTGGAAGGTGTGGCGATCTCCTCTGCAGGCGACCACTATTTCCGCGTTGCGGAACTGATCCCGGAGGAGCAGATCCTGGGTATGACCTACGACCGTACTTTCCACGATTTTGTGGTTACAGTGGTGGATGATCTTTCCGGCGAGCTGAAGATCCAGAATGTTGAGAGTATACAGCACGCAACCGTCAACGAACCCATCGATGCCAATAATGACGGTGCGGCGGAGCTGTGGACTGTTACTACAGATTTCACCAATAAATACTCTGTTGAATCCACCAAGCTGACCATTCAGGCGAACAAGTCCCTCTACAACATTACCGCTGGAGAAGAAGTGCCGATGGTGATGAAGGACGGCCAGTTCAAGTTTGTCCTTTACAGCGCGGACGAAAAATTCGAGAATCTGGTACAACTGGAAGAATCCCAAAATGGTGTTGCCGGCCAGATCGTTTTTGCTCCTATCTTTTATGAACCTGGCACCGCCGTTAATCAGAATTATTACTATGTGGTCAAGGAGTCCAACAGTGTCAGCGCAGGTTACACCGTTGACGATGCGGTTTACAAGATCACGGTTACTGTTTCTACTGTGAACACCGAGGACGGTGCCATAGCGCAGATCGCTAAGGTCACAGTTCAGAAGAATGATGAGGAAGCTTCTGATGTAACGGAGGCTGTGCTGGCAAACGACAATGTACTTAACGGCAATTCCATCACCTTCAAAAACACTTATAAGGCAACACCTGCACAGGTGACGATTACCGGCACAAAGACCCTGACCAACCTGACACCCGGTGTTGCTGGGACCAAGATGTCCTTCAATTCCGATGTGTTTTCCTTCCAGCTAACGAAGCCTGATGACAGCACGGAACTGTGTTCCAATACTTCTGAGGGCACCTTCGGCTTTAATACGCTGGTATTTTACGAAGCTGGTGTTTACACCTATACCGTCAGGGAGTTGAGCGTTTCTATGGCAGGCGTATCCAAAGATGCAACTGTCCACACGATCGTTGTTACTGTTACAGATGACGGCGCAGGTACGCTGAACGCTTCGGTTACTTTAAACGGGGATCCTGTCACCGGCCACCGGGTCGTGGTTGCGTTCAACAACACTTATAAGGCAGAGCCTGTTACGAATATCGTACTCAGTGGCATCAAGCAGCTGCAGGTGTCCGATAAGTTCAACCGCTTCCTGCGTTCCGGCGAGTTCCGCTTCACACTGACCAAGCCCGATGGCAGCACCGAAACCGTATTCAATGATGCAAACGGCAACTTTGCCTTCTCCAAACTGGCTTTCGATACCGTTGGCGCTTACACCTATACGATTTCTGAGGTATACGGAGGCGCTACTGTTAACGGCGTTGCCTACGATCCCAAAACCATCACCATCACTATCGATGTGGTAGACGGCGGTAACGGTAAGCTGGTGGCGAAGATTGACGATACTGAGATCACCGAATACAATGTGGGTACCTTTATCAACACGTATACCGCATCGCCGGTTGTCCTTGAGCTTACAGCACACAAGTACCTGCTTGGCGACCGCGACTTGAAGGAAAATGAATTCAGCTTCACGCTGACCAAGCCTGACGGCAGTACCGAAACTGTTAAGAACGATGCAGATGGTCTGGTACAGTTCGGCAGCATTACCTTCGACGGAGTTGGGACACATATTTATAAGATTGTGGAAGATAAGCTGGACGAGAACGGCGATCCGCTGACTGCTGGTGCAGATGGTACCGTCGTCTATAAGGGTGTGACTTACTCTCTGCTGGAGTACACCGTTACGGTCAATATTATCGACAACGGTTCCGGCAACCTGGTTGCTCACATTACCACGGTGGATAACAATGGTGATGAGTATCCTGTACAGTTCTACAATCGCTACGATGCAGAACCTGTTACTGTCAACCTGACCGGTAGCGATGATAAGGATGGCGAAAAAACTTTGACCGATGCGTCCAGTGCAACCAATAAAACGCTGGATGATTTCGAATTTAAGTTTGTGCTGACTGATGCGTCCGGCAATGTGATTGAAACGGTTTCCGATAACGGCAGCGGCTTCAACTTCACGGATATTACCTACGACGAACCCACCGAAAAAGTCTATTACATCTACGAGTTGGATGAAAATGTGCCCGGTGTGTTCTACGATGCCACCAAGTACAAGGTCACAGTTAAGGTCACTGACAATTTGGAAGGCAATCTGGTTGCAGATGTGTCCTACGAGAAGATCACTACCGACGAAAACGGTGATGAAACTTTCAGCAATGCCGATGCCATTGCTTTCTCCAACACTTATCAGGCGTCGGAGACCTCCGTTACCTTCAGCGGCATTAAGACCCTCAAGGGCGGCCGTAAGCTGCTGGCAGGGGAGTTTAGCTTCACCCTGACTAAACCTGACGGCAGTACCGAAACTGTTACCAACGACGAATACGGTGTGTTTACCTTCTCCATCATCACTTTCGATCAAGAGGGTACTTATGTGTACACTCTGGAAGAAGCGGATGGCGAAGATGACAATGTGACCTATGACGGTACTAAGTACACCTTGACGGTCACCGTTACGGATGTGAACGGCGAGCTGAAGGCCACCACTGCCATCACAGCCGGAGAAAATCCGGTAGACGAATATGGTTTCACCAATATCTTCACCCCAGACAATGTCAAGACTCTGATCGGCATCGAAAAGATTCTAGACAACAGAACGGATGTGGAGATGGGACCTGGTGGCTTCCTGTTCGACCTGTACTGCAATGAAACAGGCAAGACTGTTACCGTTACCAGCGACGAGAATGGCTTGGCACAGATTGAACTGACCTTCACTGCGGAAGACGTCGGAAAAATCTATACCTACAAGCTGACTGAGCAGAAGGGCGATAACAAGTATATGACCTATAGTCAGGCGTCCTATGCCATCAGCATTACGGTGAACCAGGATCAGACGACCGGCGAGCTGTCTGTGACGGTCACCCGCAACGGTGAGACGATCACAGAGAACGCAAAGTTCGTCAATATCTATCAGCTGCCCAGCATTCCCGAAACAGGCGACAATGCCAATGTGGAGCTGTTCACCATTTTGATGGGTATCAGTGTAGTTTGCCTGCTGGCAGTGCTGGTGCTGAACAAAAAATTCCTCCGTTGATCCCAAAATAGGAGCAGCGGGAAACCGATCGGTTTCCCGCTGTTTTTTGTAATTATTCTTTATTAGCTTCCTGAACTTCCAGATCTTTTAGAATTTCTGCGTAGTATTCCTCGCTGATTTTGTATTTCTTTAAATAAACAATGTAGCCTGCGGCGATCATCAGCAAGGGAATGGCAAACATTGCGACCTTCACCATCAGCTGGCCGTTACTGCCGATGGCATCAGCGGTTTTACCGTCGACCTTGATGCCGGAAAGGATCAGCGTCATACTGACAATACCGGTTGCGATGGCACCGCCGATCTTGTTGATCAGAGGTTGGATGGAGAACGTGATAGACTCGTTCCGTTTGCCCAGTTTCCACTGACCGTATTCTACAGTGTCTGCCAGGAACATCAGCATCAGGGTTTGGATAAAGGCCTGTCCAATGAACACAAGCACCGCACCCAGTACGATCAAGACAATAGAGATCTCAGCAATGAAGAAAATGACGTAACCAATCAAAACAAGCACAGTGCCAAGGGTATAGAGCTGACGGCGATTCAACCGCTTGGCAACAGCAGGATAGACGGACAAGGTTCCTAACTGGGAAACACCCACCACAGCTACCAGGACCACATACATTCCCTCGTTTCCAAAGATGTACTTCATATAGTAAACGGCAAAGTTAACTGTGGTGCAGTAGCCAACCATAAACAGGCCCATAGCCAAGGTGGTCCACATCAGCTGATCGTTTTTCAGCAATGCCCGGAACATCTGTTTTATGGTAGTGGATTCCTGCTGCTCCGGTGCGACCCGCTTTTCCTTGACTCCCAGCAGAGGGAACAACAGGCCCAGCAGATACACAACCGCGATTACCACGGCACACCAGAGCCAAACCTGCGGTGTGTTGCCAAGACCGGAAGTCACCGGCTGCCACGCTACCATAACGATGTACATACCGATATTTGCGCAGATCCGCGCAAAGGAGCCGGTCTTTTCCCGCTGCTTCTGATCGGAGGAAAGCACCGGAAGCAGAGTCCAGTAGCCGATATCGTTAATGCCGTAGGTAATATCCCAAAGTAGATAAACAATACCGAAGATCACCACGAAGGTCCAGCCGCTACCAATTCCGGCAAACAAAAGAACGGAAAATACAGCGCTCAATATACCGCCAATCAAAATTGCAGGCTTGAATTTGCCCCAGGGAGAGCGGATGTTGTCGATAACCAAACCGGTGATGGGATCGTTGAATGCATCAAAAATACGCATAACGGAGAGAATCATACTTGCGGCACCAAAGACCCAAACAGGCAGGCTCAGCACATCCGAAAGAAAGTACAGCAAAGTGTTTGCTTCAAAAGCGTAAAACATATCTCTGCCAACGGTACCAAGACCAAAGCAGATGCGGTTGCGATTGTCAATTTTATTCACAGCCGGAGTCCTCCTCAATGATATAAAGTTCAGAACCGAAATCGGTCAGAGTGCGTTGGTTTTTGTCATAGCCGGTGCCCCGGAAGTTGGGCAGCAGACGGGCACCTGCCATCAACGCGGCACCCGAAGCGCGTAATTGCTGTGTGCCATCAGGCAGCGTGATATGTCGGTCCGCTGTTCGCAGGATGAATCCGTTGGGATCCAGGTCTACCGGCGCTACGTGTTTTACAAGGCTGCCAAACTGACCGATTCGTAATTTCAGTGCGTTGGCTTGGAAACAGTAGACTTTTTCCTTGTCCAAGGCTTTCAAATACAGGGTTTCATAACCCGGTGCGGCGCGCAACAGCTTTCGGAATACCGCGGCCAAATGCACTTTTCCGTCGGACACCTGCCATCCGTTTGCCAGGCGATGGAAATTGCCGAACTGAAATACCTCCCGATAACGCTTATACAGAGCGATCTGTTCTTTGATCTCCTCTTTTTCAATCCTCAGCAAATGCTTTAGGTCCAGTTCATAGCCCAAACACCCGAAGAAGGAAACATTTCCCCGGGTACATAGGGGTGTTGCACGAAGCGTTTGTGCGTGGGGGGATGCGCTGACATGGGAACCGAAGGTGGATTGAGGGTACAGATAGCTGAGATTACCCTGAATGGTCAGTCGTTCAATGGGGTCTGTATCGTCACTGCACCAAATTTGCGGTCCGAAGCATAGCATACCAAGGTCAAACCGGTTACCGCCGGATGAACAACTTTCCAACAGAATATGGGGCCGGGGAACAAAAATGCGCCGGAGTACATCATAAAGACCCAAAATGTAATCGTGCGCCTTAGCACCCAGAGCCACGCTGTGGCGGTTCATATCCCACTTGACATAGGAAATGGGTGCGTTATCCAACGTCCTGGTTACATTCTCCACAATATAGTCCCGAACCTCCGGCTTGGTCAAGTCCAGCAGAAGCTGATGCCGACCCAAAACGGGCGTAAATGCATCCGTCAGAGCCCAGTCGGGATGGGCACGGTAGAGATCTGAATCAATATTGACGGATTCCGGTTCAAACCACAGGCCAAATTCCATTCCCATACCGTTGATCTTTTTACCCAGACCGGCAAGACCTTGGGGCAGCTTTTTCGGGTTGACGGAGTAGTCGCCCAGACCGGCGTGATCGTCGTTGCGTTTGCCAAACCAGCCGTCGTCCAGCACAAAAAGCTCACAGCCCAATTCCTTGGCATCCTTAGCGAGGTTCACCAGCCTTCGCTGGTCAAAGTCAAACATGCAGCCTTCCCAGTTGTTAAACAGGACCGGACGGCCTTTTCCCTGCCACTGTCTGGGAATAATGCAGCGGTTAATGAAATCGTGCATTTTCCGGGACAGTCCGCCAAAGCCGGTATCAGAAAAAGCCATCACTGCTTCCGGTGTTTCAAAGATTTCGCCCGGTAGGAGAGTCTTGCTGAAATTGTCAGGGGAGATGCCCTGCACTACCCGGGTCAGCCCCTGTAAGGAGCGCTGGGCTGCGCCATAGTGATTGCCGGAATAAACCAAATTGAAACCGTAAACTCTGCCGGCATCCTCCGTTGCACCCGGCTCGGAAAGCAGAAATCCCGGGTTGTGCCGGTTGGAAGAAGCGCCGGTGGTACTTTCATTTACCACCCTGCTGTCCAAAACCGGAATGGTGTGCTTGCGCATCTCTGCGATCCAGCCGCCGTCAAATGTGGTCATTTCATAGTCGCCGTGCAGATCCAGCAAGGAACTCATCAGCCTAGTGACCGTAAAAGACGCGTCACCGGTGTTCTTCAGAACTGCCCTGCGGGTCAGCACGCCATCCAATACGGTAAAGTACAGTGTTAATTCTGCGCCAGCCTGTGCAAGGGTGATGGCAAGGGTCTGGGCCTCGCCCTGCGCCTGTGGGAGACCGGATACCATAGGCACAATACCATTGGTAATTTCGTGTCCTACATAGCGAAAATCTGTGGCTGTACCTGATAACTGCAGCGGACTTTCCCGATAGTCACCTCTGCCGCTGCTGCTCCACGCAAGGGGAAGAGCGTCCGGACAGCTTTCGCTGTCATTGTCATCCAGCAGAATGGAACTGCCCCAACCGAGACCCGGTGTTACGGCAAAAGCCTCTGCGTCTTCGGTTCTTACCGGCTCGCCAAAATGGAGCAAGTCCAAAAGACCCCACTTATTTATCCGCAGCAGACAGGAAAAACCGTTGCCGTGGATGCCAAATATGCTGTTTCTATGCTCAATCATCGGATATCATACTCCTGTCCCATTACATAATCTTGATGCATTTGCCCGGTAACACCGTGATTACGGATAATTTGTGTGTAAAATTCCCCGGATCGTTTGACGGTTCTTTCCCGGGTCAGTGGATTCACACTGACCAATCCAAACTTGGCGGAATTGCCTTCCACCCATTCAAAGTTATCGCAGAAGCACCAGTGATAGTACCGCTGAAAGGGAAGCTCTGACTCGCTCAGAGCCAACAAATGTTCATAAAGATAGCGGCAGCGAAAACGGTCATCGTTATCGCAGGTGCCGTTTTCTGTGACCCAAATGGGGCGGGGGAGGACCTTGTAGAGAGCAGCGGCACATTCCACCAATCCCTCGGGATAGATCTCCCAGTTCAGGTCATTGCGGGGGCTGTTTTCCCGGACACCGTCACCAATACCGGTAACGGTGGAGCGGGTGTAGTAATTCAGTCCGATAAAGTCCGTGTATTCTCCCTTGGGCAACTTCCCAAAGTTGCGCAGAGGGAAAGAGAATTTCCCCAAAGTCATTGCCTTTGTCAGTGCGCTTTGGAACAGGTAGTTCGTCATCTTGGCGCAGAGACGGTGCCAAAGATTTTTGGAGTTTTTCGGCGCAAATACCCGTAGGTGGTTGGCGCAGCCCACGTTGGTATCGCTAAATCCCATCTCTTTGCGCTTTTTGTGGATCATATTATAAGCCTGAATGTGACAGTAGGCTAAATTCTCCATTACCCGAAGGGTCTGCATCAGATCCGTCTGCCCCGGAGGCCAGAGACCGAGGAAATAGGAATTTGTGGCGTATACATTGGGTTCGTTGATGGTTATGTAATCGCTGCACAGATCGCCGAAGCGGTTTACGACAAGCTCTACCAGCTCCAAATAAAGGTGCAGATTTTCCCGTTTTTCAAAAGCGCCCTTGTTTTCAAACCACATCGGGTTGGTAAAATGGTGAATGGTCAAAAGGGGACGGATATTTCTTTCTTTCAGCGCTTGCAGCTCCTGCCGGTAACGAGCGACAGCGGCCTCATCTACTTTTCCTTCTTCCGGCATCAGTCGGGCCCACTCTACGCTGAAGCGGTAAAGCTGCAGTCCCATCTGGGAAAGCAGATCCGTATCCTCCTGCCAATATTTCCAGTGGTCGTTGCCGGTAGCGGGGTCGGTGCCGTCAGTGATGCGGCCTTTTTGATACCAGTCATTCCAGTTGGAGTGGACATCGCCGCCTTCAATTTGGGTGGCGGCAGTGGAAACACCCATCAAAAGTCCATTTGGAAGTGCAAATTTCACAATAACGCCTCCTTTTTTGTTATTTTATCCGTATTTTTGAACGGTGTCAATGATATTGTTGGTGACGGAAAACGATTGATGTGCTATAATGCAAACAGAAATAACCGCAAAGGAGTTTTGTATATGGAACGCAATCGCTGGTATAAAGATATGGTGTTTTATCAGATCTGGCCACGGAGCTTTAAAGATGGCGACGGAGATGGTATGGGCGATCTGTGGGGTGTGTTGGAGAAACTGGATTACATCAAGAGTCTGGGCTGCGACGGCATTTGGTTCTCTCCCATCTATCCCTCACCCGGCGCCGATTGCGGCTATGATATTGCTGATTATATGGATATTGCGCCGGAGTTTGGCGGTATGGAAGCTTTCCAAAAGGTGCTGGAGGGGGTTCATCAGCGGGGAATGAAGCTGGTGATGGATCTGGTGGTGAATCACACCAGTGATGAGCACGAATGGTTCCAAAAGTCCAGGCGGCGGATCGAACCCTATACCGATTACTACATTTGGCGTCCGGCTCGTCCGGACGGAAAGCTTCCCAATAACTGGGATTCAAACTTTGAAGGAAAAGCCTGGACTTGGGACGAAGTGCGGCAGGAATATTACTTGCATTTGTTTGCTGTGAAGCAGCCGGATCTGAATATGGATAATCCTCTCGTCCGGGAAGAAGTGAAGAAGATCCTGCGGTTTTGGCTGGATATGGGTGTGGATGGCTTCCGGGAAGATGTGATCACCTACATATCCAAAAAAGAAGGACTGCCGGATGACCACTTGTTCCCTGTTTACAAGGGTATGCCCAATTATAACCACGGACCTCATATTCACGAATATTTGGCAGAATTCAAACGGGATGTATTCGATCATTACGATTGCTTTACTTTGGCGGAGGCACCGCTGGTGTGGCCCAAGCGGGCGCTGAAATATATCGATGAAAAGAATGGGCAAATCGATATGATGATACAGTTCCAGTGCCAGTGTGCCGACTGCCTGTTTACGGATTATATGCCCCTGAAATTTTCCTTGCGGCGGATGAAAAAGGCCTTCTCCCAGTGGCAGTATCAGATGGCGGGGAAGGCGTGGAATATGCTTTACATCGAGAACCATGACCATCCGAGGATCATTTCCCGTTATGGCAGTGAAAAATACTGGGCAGCAAGCGGAAAAACCCTGGCGGTCAGCTATCTGTTCCAGCAGGGAACACCTTTTCTGTATCAGGGACAGGAAATCGGTATGCTGAACTGGAAACCGGAAGATCCGGAAATGTACGAGGATGTGCAGACCCGATACAACTATGCCCACAGCAATCTGAAAAAATCGTCGGAGGTGCGCCTGCGGAAAATGTGGCGCTCCTCCCGGGACTCTGCCCGGACACCGGTGCAGTGGGATGATTCGGAAAATGCCGGATTTACTACGGGAAAGCCTTGGTTCTATGTCAATCCAAACTATACGCAGATCAATGTGGCTTCCCAGGAAAAGGACCCCGATTCGCTGCTGAATTTTTACCGGGATGCCATCCGGCTGAGAAAATCCCTGAAAGCAGTGCGCCACGGTAGCTACAGAGAGTATTTCCATTATAGCAATCGGCGTTATGTTTATAGCCGGGTGACGAACGAACAGAAACTTTTGGTCCTATGTTCTTACAGTGATCGGCCGATGAAGTTAAAAGTGCCCCGCGGCTTTGATCTCAGCCAGGCGGAACTGGTGCTGAAGACCCATACAGCTGCTGGCGAGCTGCTGCAGCCCTATGAATCCCGGGTGTATCTGTGGAATATGTAAAATTCGCGACCAATAGAAAAGACACCGGAATTTCCGGTGTCTTTTTGCATATAGCGTTACATTGTTTTGCCTTCCCCGCACAAGCCCTCAAAATCTTTGGTAAACGCGGCAATGGCTGCGGTAACGGAGTCATTTTTCAGAAAGCTCTCTATCACATCGGGAGAAACCGTGCAGGCACCAACGCCATATTCGCACAAGGCCCGAACCTGGTCTGTACGCTTGAAGCTGGCAGCCAAAACGCTGGTTTGCAGACCACTCTTCTGAAAAATATCGTGAATCGCTTTGGTAGAACCCACGCCGTCATTCCCTAATACCTCAATTCGATTCACATAGGGCGCGGCATAATCCGCGCCTGCTTTGGCTGCTAAATAGGCTTGCATTGGGGTATAAATTGCCGTGGCGGTAACGGAGTAACCCTCACTTTTTAATTGCCGGATGGCTTTTAAACCCTCTTCCACAGCAGGAATCTTAATGTAGGTGTTTTTGCCAAGGGCCAGAGCGATGCGGTGACCCTCCGCAACCATATCCTCTGCGGTTTGGGAAACGGCTTGTACGTGAAGCTCCGCATCCTGCCCGATGAATTCCCGAATCTCCTGTAAAACTTCGTAAGGCGGGCGGCCTGCTTTTGCCAGAATGGAGGGGTTGGTAGTCACCCCATCTACAGGATAATAGGTAAATATCTTCTTGATTTTATCCACATCTGCACTGTCGATCAGTAGCTTCATAGATAACCTCCCACTTTTTTTGTTCATTCTACTACGATGTCCGAGAGAAGTAAAGATAAATTTTCTACTAACCGGGGGCCAGACAATGTAACAAAACAGAACCGGTGAATTTGTGCAAAAGGCTGAAAAAATATTTCAGGGAAAAATCCCGTTGTAAATTCTATTGGAATATCTTATACTATCTGTGGTTGGCATAATGCGGATATTGTCCAGTTGTGCCGGAAAGGAAGTATGATTATGAAGCTTTGTAAGAATGCAAGACGACTGTTTGCTGTGGTGATTGCATTGGCGCTGATTTTGCCCAATGTGTTGATCCCCGGCGTTTTTGCAGTTGACACCAATCTGACGATCCCTACAACCGGGATCGGTGAAAATCGGATCGTGTTTGTTGGTACGCCTTCTGAGGCCAATGCCAGCCAGATCCCCACGGGCACCACACCTTACACAACGCTGGAAGATGCTCTGGCAGCTCTGCGCACAGCGGAGGGCGATGCTGTTATCATCATTGCAGGCACCGTTACGGTGACCAGCGATTATAATACATCGGGCACCGAGCTGACCCACGGGGATGATACTTACTATATTACCAGCAAGTACGCGAATTATGATTTTACCAGTGACGCTTCCATTCAGTTTACCAATAGCAGTGCCAACATTAAGTACTGCTTTGGTGGCGCAACCCACTTCTCCAATGTGAAGCTGTCCATTACCACATCAAAGAAAGTAATGTTCTATGCCCACTTGGGTATGACTATGGGCGAAAATGTGGTCACAGACTTTAGCAGTGAAATGCACATTTATGCTGGCAGCTATCTGAATGATGTAGCCAGCTGCGATATCGTTCTTTCCTCCGGTAAATGGACCACCATTATGGGCGGCAGCGATAAAAAGGCTATTACCGGCAAAAGCACCATTACAGTTGGTGGGTCAGCGGAAGTCACAAGTAATATTTCCCTGGCATTTTCCAAGAGCGTCGGCAGTATGGAATTGAATATCAATGGCGGCAGCGTCAACTGCATCTATGATACCCCCAGAGCAAATGGTTCTGTTGGCAGTGTAACCGTCAACCTGAATGCTGGTACGGTATCCCAGTTTAAAGACCACACCGGTGCAGCTTCGGCCACTATGGGTGATGTCACGCTGAATCTGAATGCGAACTGTTCCGTAAGCAGCGTTGGAACCGTGTGGGCAACCTCCGGACTGAAGATTGGAACCAAGACCCTGAATCTTACCGGCGTGTTCTCCTCTGCGGACGCTGCGCTGTGGAATGCTGTTGATCAGGTCAACATCACCTCCGGCTCCAATGTGACCTATGCTTCCACCCTGGGCACAGCTCCCAGTGTGACGGTTGCAACCGGCGCAACTCTGCTGCTCAGTGCAGAAGAGTATGCGGACTATACTTCTGCAGAGAGTCTGCCCATTACCAATAACGGAACGGTCAAGTTTGCTCATTCTGTTATTTCTACCGTGTATGTCAACAATGGTGTGACAGAGTCCGGCAACGGCAAAACCTACGAAACTGCTGTGAAGACCCTGTCCGAGGCATACGACCTTTTGGATAAGACCAACGGCGGCACCATCGTTATCTGCGGCGAAGTGGACGCGACCGGCCTCGATCAGGAAAGCAGCGGCATTACCGGTACGATTATCCTGACTTCCAAACTCAGCGATTCCGAAGATTATATGGCTACTGCCGTGCTGAAGATGTCCGGCAACGTCCGCCTGAGTGACAGCACGGTTATGGAAAATCTGAATATCCAGCTGGCAGCCTCGGCAAAAACAACATCTGTTTTCCTTTACAGCGGCCTGTCCCTGGAAGTGAAGCAGAGCGTTACTGTCAGCGGCAACGAAACTTCCGGCCGGCTGAAGCTGTGCTGCACCAAGTTCAGCGGAACAAAAGACGCTACCGTCAATGTGACCCTTTCCGGCGGCACCTACCACTCTGTATTTATGGGTGGTGTTGAGGCAACTACGGAAACCGGAACCGTGAATCTGCTGATCAACGGAAAAACTGAGATTACCAGCACATTGATGACCGGCCCCAACAAGGGCAGTACAACTGCTGCAAATCTGACAGTCAACGGTGAAGATGTTGAGATCAATACCATCGTTGATCAGCCTGGTGTGAATGCGGCTAAAGTCGGTGATGTGACCGTGAACCTGATCGCAGGCAAGCTCACGGAAATGAAGGGCAACGATAAGACATCCACAGTTGCCAGCTTTACCGTGAGCCTCCACAATGGCTTTGACTATGGCACAGCTACCTTCGGCAGTTGGGAAGGAGCGAAAATCTCCGGTGACAAACAGCTGAATCTGGTTGGCATAAACGGTACGCTGCGCAATGGCACCGCTGACAACTACACCAAGCTGACAGTTACCGATTACGCAAATGTGGTCTATGCTGGAGAACTGCCCAGCGGTATGACAGTCACTGTTGAAGAAGGCAGTGTTTTGACTTTGAAGGGTTATGCGGATGCCGCTGCGGCGGCTGCTGCCGGAATTACCGTTACCGGTGCCGGTGAGGTACTCTATGGCGACAATGAAAAGGTTTATCCTTCTGTCGTCTTTGTAGACGGCAAAGGCTCCGGCACCCAGGACGGTTTGACTGCTGCCAATGCGGTTGCCACCATTCCGGAGGCTTTGGCACTGCTGGATAAGACCAATGGCGGTACAGTTGTTCTTTGCGGTGAGGTTATCATTACCACAACCACCAAGCTCAGCGACAGTGGCGTTACCGGTCCTGTGACTTTAACTTCTGTTTACGACGGCGTGGACTATCACGAAGAAAATAAGGCCCGTTTGACGTGGGGCGGAGACCAGGTCAAGATCGGCGCTACCGAAAATATGACCATCGACAACCTGGTGCTTCGTCTTGAGGCTACCGGCGCATCGGTGTCTGAGTATTTGTACTCCTCCAAGAACCTGCATATTACCGATACGGTTACCACCAAGGGTACTGGCAGACTGAAGATGTTCGTTTCTGATATCGGAGCGGGCGAAGGTGTTGACTATGAGGCCCTGGTGGAAGGCGGTTCCTTCTATCAGATCTTTGTTGGCTCCAATGCCCATACCATTGGCAACGCAACCTTGACGCTTGATAAAAACGCCACTGTTATCAGTAATGTGGCCTTGGGCGGAAACTGCTCTAAAACCGCAGGAAGCGTGGTTGAAAACGTTACCTTCAATATGAAGGGCGGCTATGTTAAGGTCATCTATGATGTAAGTAACAGTTCCGAAGGCAATGTCAGCGTTATCAACGGTAACCTTGTAATGAACCTGACCGGTGGTGCTATCACCGAAATGCGTGACTATAACAGCAAATCCGGTATGATCGTTAAGGGCGATATTATCGTTAATGTGGGCAGTGGCTTTGGCTGCGGCACCGGTTCTTTTGGCGTGTGGTCTTCCTCTGTGGTCACTGTGGAAGGCAAGAAGATCCTGAATCTGCTGGATTACCAGGGCGGCAGTATGAACAGCCTGGAAAACTACGATGTGGTCAATGTGTTTGGCGGCCAGATCCCCACGGGCTTTGACACTTCTGTGGATTCTACTGCAAAGCTGTTGCGGGTCCACGATTATAAGGGCCTGATGAGCTTGGACCTGACCACCTTCACCAAGATCAAGCTCACCGGAACCGATTCCTATATGACTTTCGTGGGCAATGTTCCCACCGGTGAAGTCTCTAACCCCACTGCGCTGATCGTGGACGACGGCGCTACAATGCTGATCCGAGCCAGTGCAAACCCCGGCGTAACGCGGGCAAACTATGCGATCACCGAGCTGAACGGCGGTCAGGTTGTCATCGATGAAGCGGCGTATGCGGGCTCTGCTGAACTGGTTTTGGATGTTGACTTTAATGAAGGCACGGCAGCCGATGCTTCCGGCAAGGGCAACAGCGGCGTTGTTTCCGGCAATCCCGACTTTGTTACCGGTTATGACGGCGGTCAGGCTATTTACATTAACAACGCACAAAATGTTGATGCAACCAAGTATGTGACCTTTGAAGATCTTATCGGTGTCGATATTTCCAAAGACAGCTACACGATCTCCTTCTGGTATCATACTGTCAACGGCGGCAATACCACCTGGTCCGGTTCCGACACTACCGCTGGCAGTGATATCGACCTGAACAGTTATGGACACGGCATTGTTTATTCCAATCAGGATACTGTTTTGGACGGCAGTGGTATGACGGCTGTGCAGTTTACCAAGACCCAGTACTTTGCAACCGGTGTTACCGGCACTGCCGGAATCCACTACGACAAAGACGGTATGCGCACCGCGTCTGACGATGCCTGGCATATGGTCACGGTTTCTTACGACAGAAACGGTAACTACTGTGTCTATATTGATGGCAGTCTGGAAGCTATGAGCAGCATCGCCGCCGAAGCCGGCCAGCAGCTGGGCATCAATACTCTGGTGCTGGGTGCAGATATCAACGGCAAGCACGGCATTCGCAATGCGTATCTGGATGATGTTAAGGTCTACAAGGGCGCTATGAATGCCATCGATGTGCAGGCGCACTACTATATCGACAGCGCCAACAAGGTGATTTTCGATGCTGAGACCAGTGTATCTGCGCTGGGCAGTGAGTACGATCCTTACAAGGCTGAAATGACTGCTTTGATCGAAGCAGCCAAGACAGATATGGCCAATGTAACTGCCGAGAGCTATGTTACTGCTGTCAATGTTTATACATCTTTGAAGCAGAGCTATGAAAACTTCCTGGCCGCACCGCAGGACGATGCGCTGCTGACAGCTTTGCTGCTTAGTGATATCCACATTCTGACTCCTGGCGACACAAGTTCCAAGAGACTGGAAATGGTCTTTAAGGATGTAGCGGAACTGGGTATTGAGCCGGACGTTCTGATCAATACCGGCGACTTCTCCGATGATTCTGCTGCAACTTCTTACAACAATGCATTCGATGTGTACGAAGCGCTGCAGGCACAGTATCTGCCGAATATGGTAATGTTCCTGGGCCAGGGCAACCACGAGATTGCCTGGGACTCCGAAACAGAGAATTATTCAGTTACCGCGCCCATCTACAACCAGAGATTTAAGGAAAATCTGCAGAGCTTTATCGATGCCGGCAAGGTAACCATCGATTCTGAAAACTACGACAGTACGATCGTTCAGGTCAGCTACGGCTATACCGATCCTGACGGCAATGTGGTGACCCACAATGCAAACCAGGGCTACAGCTATGGCTTGACCTTCTACGGCGAGGACGGTAATCCCAATTATCACTTTGTGATCTTGAACACCGACTATATTGAGCAGACCGGATGCAGTAAAAACGTTTTGAATAGCGATGGTTCTTGGAGCTCCGCAGGCAACTACTTGGATCCCTTCCGTCACGGCTGCAAGTTCCTGGATGAAACTGTGACCTGGCTGGATAACCAAATGGCAGCTTATGCTGAGGACGGCTTGCCCATCTTCTTCATCAACCACTTCCCGTTTGTCAACACCTGCCCGATGTCTACCTACAGCGAAACGGTTATCGATGATAATTCCATTGGTATGCAGGATACGGAGATCCGAAATGTGCTGAGCAAGTATGATAATGTGTTCACATTCTCCGGCCACCTGCATCACGCTTTGGGCATTGCCTCTATTCTGGAGGTAGAGGGAGCTAACGGCACCTTTACTCAGGTGAATATGCCTGCTATTAAGAATGGCACCCGTGCATACGCCAACATCCCCGCAAACTGGATGATGTTTGTCTACGAGGATGAGATCGTATTCCGGGCAAGAGATTATTCCACCGGCGAATGGCTGACGGAATTTGATGTGGTGGTGCAGCTGACCAAGCATACCCACGATCTGACCGCACACGATGCTAACGAGTCTACCTGTACAGTTGCCGGCAACT
>CAYVSU010000004.1:0-58495 GCA_964454215.1 uncultured Oscillospiraceae bacterium
CCACAGCGTGATCCAGATCACGACCCTCGTGATCCTTGCCGGAGTAGTTCAGGCTATAGGAGTAGCCCTTCTTCTCGCAGAAGCGCTTAGCGGCAGGACCGCAGTGCCACATCATAACGGAATCATCGGTTTCATCCATAGCGGACAGATCCATCAGCATAGTAATGTCCTCTGCGATATAACTCAGCAGCAGCTGACTGATGGTGCTGGTTAGGTCACCTTCACATCCACAGACCACACCCTTGTCATTGATCTCACCCACAACGGCGCAGACGCTGAACAGGTAATCATCCTGGAACTTGGGCCAGCAGCTGACAGCAATGGCATCATAGCCATACTTGGCGATGAACTTGTCATATGCCAGAGCATATCGGGCATTGACCTCCAGCAGGGACATCTTGCGGACTTCCTTGGTCGGATTCACTTCGTTGATCTGAGCGTCAATGGCATCGCTGTACGCACCGGTCTCCGCCTTCAGAGCGGCGATCTTGGCATCCACCTCTTCCTGAGAAATGCTGTGGGCCAGATCCTTCAGCTCCCCGTACTCATGCAGACGGTTGATGCGGATGCCGTCGAACAGGCGAATCAACTTGCGCTCATCGTCGTACAGATCGTTGAAACCGGGGGCAATGCCGCCCACCAGAGCCACATTAGAGTGCTGCATTTTCTTGATGGCACGTAGGGCCCGAACGGTAATCTGGAAGCGGCGCTGGAAGCGCTTGTCTTCAACGTCACCGAAGTACCATTTGGTAACGATATTATACTCTTTTAGATAGTGGGCAACGATGGCACTGTACATATTGATACCGCATAGAGAATTGTAGGAAACGATGCCGCTGGGCCGCATTTCTGGAATCGCCCACAAGCCCAGGCGTGCGCCCTTTGTCCGGGCCAGTGTGCTGACCACCAGGCCTGCTGCAAAGCTGGTGCACTGCAGCATAATAAAATCGACTTTTTCTGCTTCCAGGACAGTCTTGCACTCCAGAGCATCAGCTTCGGTGATAACCTGCTTTTCATAGATGTACAGATCAAAATCCCAACTCTGAGCCAAAACCTTCAGGCCGTCGATGCTTCTGCCATATGCCGAAACCTTATCGCCGGGGAAAGAAAGCTGCGACGCCCCCACCAGCGCTACCTTAAAACGAACCATAACTGTTACCTCCTCGATATTTATAAAACTTTGGATTCTTAATCATTATAGGTTATTTCCATCGTTAATTTTCCATTTAAATAGTGCAACTCATCGATGAACAACTGGCGATTGCCGCCCGGTTTGTCCAGATTTGTATGCACATGATATGCGCAATAACGCTGTCCCGTATCATCCGTAAATACACTGTTGTGCCCCGGTCCGGAGACCTTGCCTTCTATGTATGTTGCAATGGGGCGATCGTATTTTTCGAAGGGGCCAAGTGGACTCAACGCTTTTGCTCCACAGATGCAATAATACTTAGTCGCAAAGAAATTCGCGGAATACATAAGATGGTATTCTTTACCGATCTTCACCAAATATGGTCCTTCATTCCACTTGAATGTTCCTTCGTTCCCCAGCCAGCAGTGGCTTTCATATTCTTCGGTCGGGCCAAACAAAAAGATCGGCTCTCCCTTTACCGAAAGCAGATCATCTGAAAGCTCAACAACATAAATGTGGCTTTGGTGTTCGCCGTCAAACACATTGTCACAGCAATCTCTGGAGAAATATAAATATTTCCGTCCGTCATCATCAATAAAGCAATTTCCATCTATTGATGCATACTTCGGATCAAACATCGGCTCATCCTTATACACATCCACAAAAGGGCCTTCCGGACTGTCCGCTACCGCGACACCGATCCGCAGGGAATGATTTTTCTTCCACCGTGCAGTGTAATGCATAATAAATTTGCCGTTGTACTCCGTAACTTCCGGAGCCCAGCAATCTTTGTACCCAAAAGAATCTTCAGTAAGGCGGTAGCATTCGCTGCCGTCATCCCAATTTATAAAATCTTCACTTACCCACACATAAAACGCCAATAAATCTGTCGTATGGGTCGTCGCATACATATAGTACTTTCCGTTTGATGCGTGCAAAACAAAAGGATCTCCGATCTGAACGATCCCCGATGGATTGTACTTACTAATCATAGCCATTCGCTCCTTATATGACATATCCTGCTGCATCATTTGACAGAATTCAGGCTTTGCAGACGAGCTGCAGGAATTCCGCAGCCCGTCTGCAGTTATGATTACGCTTCAATACCGTCCTTGGTAATAATGAATTGCCTATTCAAATCGTTGGCAGGATGTCCGGGAACCAACCAGTATTCGCTGGTTCCATCATTACCGTTATTGCATACATCCCCAGGGGTCTTCCACGCATAACCGACACGGATAACACCGTCCGTAATCCATTCAGAGGGGATCAGTTCGATGGGAATATAGGCTTCCACCGTAGTAGTGTACAGTGAACCGTCCTGGCCGCCGGTAGTCTTGGCAACAGCTGCCAGACCGTTAGAGGTAGTACCGCCGTTCATAGCAGAGTACCAATACTGATTGCCGCCGTTGATGAAAAACTCAAAGTTGGTGTTTTCCCACCAGTTGCCGGAAGTGTTGGTATACACACTGTGATTTGCCACTGCACCCAGATACAGACCTTCGTCGGTCAGCTTGCTCCAGAATGTAACACCCTTGCCGGCAAACTCATCGCTGCCTGCAACACCGACAGAGGTCAGGCCGCTGTTCCAGTCGGACAGATCACCATCCAAGGTAATAGGCGCGCCGATCTGTGCATCGATCACCGACGCATCAGTAGACAAGGAATAATCGAAGAACTTGCCGCCGATGTTAAAGGTTAGAACACCAAGCGCCACCTGTTCATTCTCGGTCACATAACCGGCTTTAATGCCGGCCAAATTGCCGTTGATATAGAAATACAGAACGCTGCCTTTTCTGGCAATGGTCAGCTCCACGCTGTCGCTGCCGGTGTAAGAACCGGTCGCACCGGACAGATGATACATACCGCTCCAATCCCAGTCGCCGGTGCCCAGACCGCCGGTAACGATCATTGCGGGCTTATTGGCTTCCAGCTCGCCGGCTTCTACATTGAAGTAGACCGTCTTGCTGCCTGTATAGAGCATCAGGCCAAAACGGGGATACGCGTCTTCGTTAAATACCTGCTCTGCGGTAACCTTGGTAGTAACAACAAAGTCACCCACGATCTGGTCCTTGAAGAAGGCCCACTGCTGGTCACCGGAAACGGTAAGTGCATAGGGAGCATTGCCGTTATCATTGGTCAGATCCACACCCGCAGTAAAACTCTTTTCAATGTTGCCGGACACGGAGCCCAGGTTTTCCGCAGGCAAGACAAACTTGTAAATACCTGTGGAATCGACTGCAAACTGTGCCTCCAGATTATTTGCAGGATGTCCGGGAACCAACCAGTATTCGCTGGTTCCATCATTACCGTTATTGCATACATCCCCAGGGGTCTTCCACGCATAACCGACACGGATAACACCGTCCGTAATCCATTCAGAGGGGATCAGTTCGATGGGAATATAGGCTTCCACCGTAGTAGTGTACAGTGAACCGTCCTGGCCGCCGGTAGTCTTGGCAACAGCTGCCAGACCGTTAGAGGTAGTACCGCCGTTCATAGCAGAGTACCAATACTGATTGCCGCCGTTGATGAAAAACTCAAAGTTGGTGTTTTCCCACCAGTTGCCGGAAGTGTTGGTATACACACTGTGATTTGCCACTGCACCCAGATACAGACCTTCGTCGGTCAGCTTGCTCCAGAATGTAACACCCTTGCCGGCAAACTCATCGCTGCCTGCAACACCGACAGAGGTCAGGCCGCTGTTCCAGTCGGACAGATCACCATCCAACTTAATCGACATACCAGTCAGCGCATTGATACGCGCTGTGCTGGTAGTGGCCTCATACTCCGTAAAGGTAGCGTTCATATTCATTGTCAGCAAAGCACCGGCGACCACATCATTGGCTCCCATACCAACGATGTCTTGGCAGCAGCCGACCATCTTGCCGTTAATGAAGAAATACAGCTTATCATCGTTCTTGATGATCATCATTTCGATCTTGCCGTCATCACCGGAATAATCACCGGTGTTGCTGCCGGTCTGAAGCATGCTGCCCCACTCCCAGTTGGAAGTGCCCAACTGACCGGTAACGACCATAGAGCTTTCATTATTCGCCAGGCCGGTAGCTTCTACATTAAAGTATACGGTGTTGGTACCGTTATACAGTACAACGCCAAAGCGAGGGTATTCATCGTTGTTGTAGATCTCCTTTGCAGAGATGGTAGCACGAACCAGTAGATCTGTCCCTGTAATATCCTTAAAGAACACCCATTGCTGGTCACCAGCTGTCGTAAAGGCGTAAGCATTGCTACCGAAATCATTACTAATGTCAAAACCCTCGGATCTGGTGTTTGTCAGACCGCCTGTTGCAAGGTCGCCCAAAACATCACCGGAGAACTGGAAAATGCCGATCACCGTTGCATTGGCAGCGGGCATTTCGAAGGTCAGACCCTTGATTTCTGTTCCGTTGACCAAAACGCCGACATACTCCCGGTTTTTATCCGGGTGGGGAATAACTGTGACCAGTTCGCCGTAAGAAGCAGCCTCTTTATCCAATGTGATGGTACCGCCTTCATCATTTTCCACCGTGATGGAATAAACCGCCACTTCAAATTCCGCTGTGATCACTACAGCCTCGCCGGGCATTTCAAAAGTACCGCCTACGATTTCAATATCATTGGCCTTCAACGTTCCTTCTTTCAGCTGATAACCTGCCTTGGGAATGACGGTCACGACGACCTTGTCACCCTTGCCTGCAGTCCGTCTGCTGGCAGTAACTTCGCCGTGCTCCATATCGCCAATGGACACAGAATACTGAATCTTTTCAAATTCCGCAGTGATCGTAACATCCTCGTCAGGCATAACGAAGCTGTTGTCTTCCACTGTGGTCTCATTTGCTTTCAAGGAGCCTTCCTTAAGTAGATAGCCATCATCGGGAGTCACTTCCAATGTGACCTTTGTTCCCGCTGTGGCCGAGGATACTGAAACTGTAATTTGTCCGTTGGTAACCGATTCTGCCACCTTGATGGCGTAGACCGTAGGCTGTTCATCCTTAGGAACGCACAAGATGCACACCACCAGAGCAGCAATTACCACAACTGCCAATCCAACCCAGAACAGTTTTCTTTTCATAGTGTTCCTCCTTCTTTATTTTGCCGTTATATCTTTCATATGCCGGCGGTTTTTATTTGGCCAGATCCACCCAGCTTTGAATCACCGCAGGATCCGTATCCACATAGTAATCAGAGAATTGACCAGCAATGTTCATTGTTAGGAAACCGACCGTCATTGCCGTGTCCGCCGTAATGCCGTTTGAACCGTCTGCCTGTCCGGCATATACACTGTTCACATAGAAATACAGCACGCTCCCGGATTTCACCAAGGTCAGTTCCACCGTTTGGCCACCAGTGTAGGCACCAGTGCTGATCTGCTCAAAGCGCGTCATACCGCCCCAATCCCAATCGCCTGTTCCAAGCTGACCGGTCACATACATCGGCACAGTGGCTTTCAGATTGGAGGCTTCCACATTAAAGTACACAACCTTCATACCCACGCCAGCGATCAAGCCGAACCGGGGATACTGGTCTGCGTTGAGAATACTAGTGGCAGTGATCTTAGCGCTCACAACAAAGTTGCTGTTCTGCTCATTCTTAAAGAAGACATACTGCTGATCCGCACCGTCTTGTGTGACAAAGCCATCCATACCGGTGGACAGATCAAAGCCGATGCTGTAATCCATACCATCGGGAGCATTCCCCAGGAATTCGTCATTGAATCGCTTTCCACCTGCTTTCTTCAGCATTGCCTCCAGCTCCGTTTCATCGGTGGTGACGGAGTAATCAAAGAAATCGCCGTCAATATTCATAGTCAGCAGGCCCAGATAACCACCGGACTCGGCAGTAAAGCCGGCAACATCCGTTCGGGTCCCGGTAAATTCACCGTTCACGAAGAAATAGAAGGTATCCCCGTCACGCAGCATTCCCAACGTCACATAGCTGTCATCGGTGTACTTACCGGTCAAAACCTTATTCATTCGGCTCCAACTGATCTCTGTCCAGTTCCAAGCATCAGTGCCCAGGCTGCCGGTGACCGTTAGTGTGTCTAGATTCTCCCTCAGATCAGATGCCTCAACACAGTAGTAAAGGCAATTTGCATTATTGAGCGTGATCAAGCCAAACTTCGGGTATGCGTCGCCATCGAGGATCTTGTTAGCCGAAATCTTGGTTTCAAAATAGTAAGAAGTTGCGTTAAAGTCGTGATCTTTCAGGAAGATATATTGCTGTCCCGCACCTGCCTGATGTGCTTGCGGATCCGCACCGTTATCTTTGGATGTATCCCAACCCACCGTCTGCATCTTCAAAGAGCAATACCCCAGATTCTCGCCCTCTTCCGGCAGTACAACACCATAGGTATCGAATGTAAAGTAAGATGTCACCATATCGAAAGAAATACCGTCAGGAACATTGCTGGTGCGGTTGGTAGACTCGCTGCTAGGAACCTGGTTGAAGGAGGGCATCATACGGATCGACGCAGGGCGCTCCGTCAGGCCCAATGCAGAATACGGTACATATGCCTCAATGCAGTAGCCTTCCACATTGGTCTCATCCACCGCATCCTGCAAGTACTTTACATCAAAGCCCAGGCCGGAGGTTCGGACCATCGCCGGATAATTGGTGATCGTCCATGCGTAACTGTCATTGACCGCGCCGTGGCCGGTGGCGACACCTCGATACTGGTCGATCTCTCCATTCACAGCCACGCGCAGCTGTAGGGTATAATAGTCCTTTGTAAAGGTGTCGGCCGGGCAGAACATCAGTTCCACGGAAGAATTCTGATAAATTGGCTTACTGCTGTTCCAGGAAACATTGGGGTCATAAACATAAGCCGCAAAATAGACACCCTCGGCACCAAAGTAAGTGCTTACCTTGCTCTTGTAGCTGTCAGAAAGCTGACTGGTGTAGGACAGCCAGTTATTCTCCTCCCAGATGGCCTCATCCAGGACGCCGTCCATAGTGATGCCGTCATTGAGCTCCATATCTCTCCAATGGCCTTCGTCAGCCGCAGGATTCTCGTAAGAATAGCTGTCAATGACGTACTCGCCCTCGTGGGATCCGATCTGGCGGCCCAATACCACAATATCACCGATGGCGATGGGGTTGTTGCTGTTGATTTTAATGACGATCTTATTGACCGGCAGTTCGTTGAACTCCGCGATGGCGCTGCCGCCGGCACGGACAAATTGCAGCGACTGGTCAACGTGCCATTCTGTGTCAAATTTTAGATTTTTGATCTCAACACTGGATTTTCCTGTCTTGGCAGCATCGGTGTATAACGTAATGGAATCCACCTGGCTCCACAGCTTGTCGTAATAATAGGAGTTGTACACCATAATTGCCCGTACATCATAGTACTGGTCAAAGGTCAATGTGATCTCGGTTCCCTTCTCTGCCACAAAGTCCTGCGCAACGGACATATTGTGCATTCGCACCAGACCATCGTTCAGCAGTGCTGTATCACTACCGCTGCGAGCATTGGTAGCCGTCACAGAAGCCAGCCCGGCAATGTTCCCATAACCGCTGATTGCTGCAGGTAGAGGCTGCACCGAATAGGTGGGACCATTGATATGGATCACCGTCTGGCCATCCTCATTTTCCGCGAAATACAACTTATCCATAGCGATGGACCGAACGCCGCCGCCATACATCCGGTCATTGTGCCCGTGGTACATAATATAGACCTCGTCACCTACGGTAATGAAGCAATGGTGACCGGTACCGCTCATCTGATCATAGTCATCAATGATGATGCTGTCACCGTTTTCATTCACATACTCCCGGTAATCTTCGACGGCTGTCAGGATCTTACCACCCTTGTCCACATCCACCTTGGTATAAGGGCCAAGAGGAGAATCAGAAACGGCTTGCTTGACCGCATAGCCCTTTTCATTAAAACCCTGAACGGAATAAGTCAGATAATATGTACCCTCATGCTCAATGACAAAGGGTCCCTCGTTGACATACTTTTCATCGCTTTGATTCAAAGTCTTAACTTCATCATCTACATTTTTCCGGGAGCTGCGGGTCAGTTGCACCACGGTGGAATAATCCGGTGTAAAGAAGTCCTTCATCTTGCATCCGAAAATGGAAGACCCCTCATCTAGAGAGGAACAGGTAAAATACAGATACAGTGTTCCGTCCGTATCAATAAAGAAATGCGAGTCGATAATATCCTCTGTTACCAGATAATCCAGCGAGCTCTTGGAGATATCAAACCAAGGCTCCTTCAGTGTGATCTCATCACCGTCAGAATTTGTGCCGGACCACTGAACAAAGGGGCCTGCCGGATTGTCAGAAACAGCCAGATTGATCTGCAACGCATTGTTGTCCGTATAGCGATCACGGCCGGTAAAGGTCATATAATATTTACCCTCATAGTAGATCACTTCCGGTGCCCAGATATCTCTGTAGCACCAGGATTCTTCTTCGGGGGCAAACGCAACACCGATACATGTCCATAAATTCAGATCCTCGCTGCGGAACACCTGGACACCGGAGCAATCAATCTCATTGCTGGTGGAATACATATAGAATGCACCGGCATCTTCGCCTTCTGTCACCTGGATCACGGAGGGATCCGGAGCCATAGTGAGCAGATCATTTCTATAAAACAAATTTTGGTTATAGGTGTCAGAATCCATATTGTTATCATAGGCCAGCTTTCCTCTACCGGAGCAAGCAGACAGCACAATAACAAATAACAGGAACATCACAGCTAAAATAGTTTTTTTCATATAAAACTCCTTTAGATCTTCAGGCCGGTGGTTGCAATGCCTTGAATAAAGAATTTCTGGCAGAATAGATACAACAATAGCATAGGCACCAGCGTGATCACACAACCGGCCATCACCGCCGACCAATTCGTATTGTACAGTCCTACGGAAAAAGCCAGTGCGATCTGCAAGGTATATTTCTTCGGAGACCACAGATACAGCAGCGGCCCGAAATAGTCGTTGTAACCATTGACAAACCACAAAATACCTTGTGCGATCAATGCCGATGCAGACAGCGGCACAACGATCTTAAAGAAAATACCCATCAAAGACATTCCATCCACTTTTGCCGCTTCAATCAGCTCATTGGGAATGCCGGACATATACTGCCGCAGGAAAAACACACAGGTAGCGCTTCCAAACATTCCCGGAACCATAATTGGGAAAAAGGTATCCGTCAAATACAGCGTGTCATAAATCAAATACGATGGCATCAAGGTAACAATGCCAGGGATCATCATAGAAAACAGCAGGACGCCAAAAAGAAATTCTCTTCCTCTGAAGCGAAGCTTGGCAAATGCAAAGGCAGCCAACGCAGAGGACAACAATCCAACAAACATTGTAGGTAAAACCGTTAACAGGGTATTTCCCAATCCAACCATAACCGTGCTTGTTCCAGTCGCACCACCGGATGCATCGTTAAACAGCACCTGCTGGTAGCCCTTCAGATTGAAGCTTTCAGGAAGCCATGTGAACGGAATAGCCACCGCTTCCGTATTTTCTTTAAACGATGTAACCAAAATAATGTAGAAAGGCAACAGGATAACCAATGCAAAGAAACCAAGCACAAGGTAAGTTGCAATATCCGCAATGCGTTTCGACTGTTTCATTGTTCTTGATTTTTTAGTAGTCATAGCTCACCCACCACTTTGAAGTTTTGTACAAAAGAAGCGTGACACAGCCTATGATCAGCGCCACCAAAATGGCCATTGCACTCGCCATACCCATACCCATCGTCGTATTATAGCGGAAGGCCATCTGCCACAGATAAAACACCATAGTCAGTCCGGAATTACTTGGGCCGCCCGAGTTGCCCAGCATAGTTTGGAACCGCACAAAATCCTGCAGATAACCGATCATACCGGTCACTAGCAAATAAAAGGTCGTGGGACTGATAGCAGGCAAAGTGATATGCAAAAACCGCTTGAAGCTGCCAGCTCCATCCAGCATAGCTGCTTCATAGTAGCTTTTGGGCACATTGGACAATGCGGCAGTATACAGGATGATTCCCAAACCCATACCGCTCCACACTCCGGTGAAAATCATAGATCCCCGTACATAATCGCTGTCTGAAATCCAGCCAATGGGTTCTTTGCCAAACCAGCCAAGAATCTGGTTCAGTATACCGAATTCCTCCTCGAACATCCACTTCCACATTGTCATCAGCGCTACAACTGAGCAAACATAGGGAATGAAGAAAATCGTGCGAAAAGCCTTTGTCCCCTTGCAGCCACGGTTCAGCAGCACCGCAATCAGCAGTGCAAGCACCATAGAGATCGGCAAGGCCAAGGCTGCATAAAATGTATTTCCTACCGACAGATAGAATTTTTCGTCCTGGAGGATCGTTTTATAGTTTTCTATTCCGACAAAAGTCGCTCCGTCAAAGTGAAATCCCTTGATTCTCATAAAGGACATACAGATTGCAAGGATAATAGGAACAAGGCCGAAGATCAAAAAGCCGACGACCGGGATCATCGCCAGCACAAAGCCGACCACATTTTCGCGCTCGATCCCTTTATTTGAAAGTCTTCCCTGTTTTAGCCTTGGTTGTTTTTGTCTCATATCTCATCAACCATTCATGAGTAATTTTCCTTCAATGTTCGATTCGTTCTATCCGTAACAACATTAAAGAAATCAGTTAAGTTGTTTTTGCCATTTCGGACCTCATCATTCAGATAATCGGCCCACTCATCAATCCACAACCTGTCAGACAGATAGTTCCAGTCGCCTGCCCGCTGATATTCCGCGGCACGAACAAAAATAATGGAGTTCTGGGGCATCTGATCCGGCTGCAGAAATACATCCGTATTGGCAATATCCTTCTGATTGGGAATGTTGAATCCGCTCTCTGCCTGCTTGGCCTGGCCCTCGGGACCTGCCATAAACTCAATAAATGTAAACGCCTCATCATAATGCTTGGAATTCTTAGGGATCACAAATCCAACACTGCCACAATGGCCTGCCTCAATACCCGTTGCGCACACGGGCAGCGGAGCGCAGTCAAAGACCAAACCAGAAGCCTGGCGGTACACCGGCACCGCCCACCGTCCGTCCACCATAGTCGCAACCTGGCCACTGGTGAAATACTGTTCCTTACCCACGGTATTCAGCGTATTGGGACTTGGTGCGATTGCCAAACCGTAAGTTCCGTTACCGTCAATATCATTCGTCTTCGGCTGGGACAGCTGAACAAACTTCGTAAATGCCTCCAGCATAGTGGGCATCTCCACACCGCCGGCAGAAGGATCATCAGTCAGCACACCGTCCACATTGTACATCTGGGTGGTATCGCCCAGGGAGAACTCCCAACAGCCCTCAGCTTCGTTATACGTGATGCAGTCGCCGCCCACGCTCCAGCCATAGGAGAACCACCACTCGGTAAAGTAGCCGTACTTGGACGGACTGCTACTGTTATAGCTCTGAGTGAAGATCTTGAACAAATTTTCACTTTCTTCCCAGGTCATTGCGATGCGGTTGTTGAAAATCATTTCTTCACCGGCAGTCGGAACGGACCAGGTGCTGGTATCGTCAATACCGGGCCGCCAGAAGCCGCGCATCATATTTTCTTTGGTAAAGTGGGTGCCGTTGGCCGCATTATATTCAGTCACAAATTCATCCGTGATCTCTTCCGGATCCTTGCTGATAATATGAATACCCGCATTTTCAAAATAGGTTACATTATAGTAAAGCACTGTAGGACCAATATCCTTTGGCAATGCCCACAGAGTAGAGTTTTCTTCGGATAGACCGGTATCCACATCGTAGCGATAGCGCTGAATGCCGCTTTCCCACATATTATCCAGGTCAATAATCTCACTCTTGGCAACATAATCATTCAAAGGAATAATGTAGTCGTTGATGGCCCAAGACTTGCAAACATCGTCACCCACATATACAACATCGGGGCAACGATTACCAGCAATTACCTGTTCAACCATTTCATAATAGCTGCTGCCGGGCTTGGTCTGATAATCAACATAAATCTCGCCCTCGTGATCTGCATTGAACTGGTCAACCAGTTCACGGAAGATTTGGATCTCTGTTGCTTCACCGTACCCCCAGAAAGTAATCGTCACAGCTGCACTCTTACCACCATCGGTTGTCTGCGGTGAGCACGCCGCAAACATCGTCAGGACCAACATAATGCATACCGCCATCCTTACAAGCTTTTTTACGTTCATAGTTGCCCCTCCTGAATCTCGATTTTCAATTATATCAACCATTGATATAATTCTATAATAAGCATACAACCTGCCTGTTTCAAAGTCAATACATTTATTCTCCAATTTTTTACTAACTGCTTCCTTTGTCTGATACTTACAGTTGTGTATCTTGCATAAAAGCTAACTTGGTTTTGGTTCTATGTTCAGCAACAGCTCCTCCCCCGGTCCATTCTTTTACGCAAAAATCTACCTGTACCGCGCAAATTGGCATCGGGTTTGAACATTTTTTTCAAAGGTATTGACTAACACAAAATGTGAAGATATAATGCTACCAGTATCTGTAAACTTATGCTATTTTTCTAATATTCTGGCACAAAATGTCTGCAAAATGAGGAATTATCAGAGTTATGAGTAGAATTAACCTGGAAATCAAGCGCAATAATATTTTGAATATTTTCCGCACCATCCAGAAATGCGCACCCATCGACAGGCGGGAACTGGAACTCGCCACCAAGCTGAGCTGGGGCACTGTCTCAGCTGTCTGTTCCGAACTGATCGCCGCCAATTATATTGAGACCTACAAAGAGCCAGCCCACGGTGCCGGACGTATCCCTGACAAGCTGATCATCTCCCCCTGCAACTACTGTCTTGGTATCGATATCAACATTATGGGCCTGACATTTGTTGTCTGTGATCTTTCGGGCAATGCAATGACAATTAAATTTGTCGACCTGATCTCTAACAAAAAGGATGACATTCTGATGCAGCTGCGTCAGGAAACCGGCTTGCTACTGGCCCAGTACAGTTCCGTCCTCAATATCAGCATTTCCCTTCAGGGTTACATCGACAAAAAGAGGGGCATTTCCGTCAATGTTGATCCTTTCGATGGATGGAACAATATTCCCATCGTGGACCTGTTTCAAGAGGAATTTCACATCCCCACCTACTTATACCATGACCCGGACTGTCTTCTAGCCTACCACCTTCATATCAATCAAGACCTGCCCCAAAATACAGACAGTTGCGCCGTCATTAAACTGGACAAAGGTATCGGTATGGCGCTTTATCTGTCCGACCAGGTTTTCGAGAGTTCTGACGGCGTGGTCGCGGAGCTCGGCCATATCTGCGTTCAGTACAATGGTCTTCCCTGCCAGTGCGGCAGAAACGGCTGCCTGGAAGCCTACTGCTCTATGCTTGGACTGACAAATATCTATAATACGGAAAATAATACCGATCTTTCTGCAGAAGAATTTGCCGAGCTTTTAAACCAGGAAGATGCCTGTGCAATCTCCATTCTCCGTCAAAATATGGTGTATCTTGGTATCGCACTGGCCAATCTTTCGAACCTGGTCAATCCCAAGCTGCTGATCTTTGACGGTATGATGACCGTTTATGCCCGGCATTATATGGACATCGTAGAGCAGGTGTTGTATGAGAATACCACCAACCGGCACCACTTCTATTTGGCTTCCTATCAACGTCAATCTGCAGCCCAAGGTGCCAGCATTAAGACGATCAACAAAAATCTGTACCAAATTCTATTTCATAACGAGGACCTGGCATAATGAATAAACTTGTCATTCAGCAGCTTTATGCGGGCTATCAAAGCGGATCGGAGTACATTGAGGTGCTGCGAGGTGTCGATATGATCTTGAATGACGGTGATTATGCCGTCCTTTTGGGTGCCTCCGGCTGCGGCAAGACCACATTGCTGAAGATCATCGCCGGTCTGCTTCCCTATCAAAGTGGCGATGTCTTTTTGGACGGAAAAGATGTAGACCGGATTCCCGTGCGCCAGCGCAGCATCTCTTATGTGGCACAAAACACCGTTTTGTACCCACATTTGACCGTTTTTGACAATCTGGCCCTTCCTTTGAAGCAGCAAAAAAAACCCGCAGCAGAGATCTACGCATCAGTAGAGCAGATCAGTCAAGTGATTGAAATGAAGGATTTTCTATCAAGAAAGCCTTCCCAACTCTCTGTGGGGCAGCAACAGCGGATCGCATTGGGCAAAAACCTGATCAAAGATGCTTCCATTTATCTGTTTGATGAACCTTTTTCCAGTTTGGATATTCAATTGCGACAGAAATTAAGCTCTTATCTGCGTCAGGAGCAGAAGCGCCGTAATTTGACGGTCTTACATGTTACGCACACGCTTCCTGATGTATCCTTCTCTACAGATAAAGTGTTTTATATGGATGATGGCATTGTCGCCTTGAGGTAATACTATGTTAAAAATCGTTAAACACGCTGCGACTGACATTTCCACCCTACAGCTCCCCAGCAACCGCAGGGAGGCCTTTGCTGATGTTGTAAAGCAGCGTTGGCTTTTGCTGCTGCGGCTGGGGCTGATTTTTTGTGGGTTCTGCCTTCCGCTGATTATACTAACCTTCACAAATGCAACAGGGACCCAGACAATCTATTTACAAATCGCATCCGGCACACTGGCTGAATGTGACGGCCTTGCGCAGATTGCTGCTTTTCAAGTCAGCTCAGCACTGATGCAGATCCCTTGCTTTGCACTTTTAGCAGCGGGCCTATCTCCGGTTTCTCTGATTGTCATTAAGCTTTCCTGGCAGCAAGGGATTCTGTTTGGTGCTGATTTCAGAAAATCATTGAAGCAGGATTCCCTTGGTGCGGGGCTAATCGGATTATTGGTCGGACTCTTCAATTTTCTGAGCATCTATCTCAAATCCCTTTTTGCTGCCAATGCGCAAGACTTTCTCTCTTTCGCTGGTTTTGTCTCACAGTTCCTATTTTACATAGCCGTTCTTCCTGTTTTTTCCCTTTTTGTCCCTCTGCATAGCATTTATTCTGATCCCATCGCAAAAAAAGTCAAACACGCCTTTTGGCTATATATTCACAGCTTGCCGCAGATCCTTATTTTCTGTCTGATTGCATACGGACTTTTGTCACCTGCGCTGATCGGAAACCCTCTCGCTAATACCGCTATCTTGTTAATTTACTGCTGTCTGGTATTTCCGTTTTTGCACTTGGCGTGGATCCTATATTGCAACAAACTGTTTGATTTATACATCAATCGACACTACTTTCCCGAGTTAGTCAATCGCGGTCTGTGGTATGCCGATTAATTGATACTCTTCCAAAACCCTCATTCTTTTTCCGATACAAGTAGTCATACGTCCCCAGAGAGAAATGAGGTGTGGTTTACGGAAAGAGACGGCGGCTTTCTTCGGGTAAGTGTTTTACTTGAAATCATTATAATAATATGAATCGGGTATCTAGCAGGAAGTGATTATGAAGGTTAACCAAAATCGACACCTAAATCATCTCGGCCATATTGTATACTTGCGGATGCAATACGTATGATTGTTGTGCCAGTAATGTTGAGTCTCTTTGTGCTGAGACCTTCTGCTTATAGCCACTCCGGACAAAACCTTTAAGGGAGCGCCTTTCCATTGTTTTCAGAAAGTATCCTGTAAGATTATTCCTACCAGTATAGTTATGCTTTGCCACACATCCAAAAAGATAAACCCATTGGTGTCAACCAGATAGAAATCACCTAAAAACCTTAGCCCCGCAGACGGTAACGCCTGCGGGGCTGTATTCAATGGAAATCTTAGTTCACAATTATTGGGACCGAAATTAAATTCTGATAGGCCCCAGCAGAAACAGCCATTTGGGGATTTCTACCGGACACGAACAATCAAATACGACGCTCTATCTGCGCCCACAGCACAGATGCAAACGAGTCTCGCCACTCAGGTAGAAACCGCCAGTTTTCAGTACGAAAACTGGCGGTCCGGCTATTCTTAAATGCCCATTCTTAATAGCATTACAATCGTTTTCAAGCTCTAGTCACAAAGTGCTGCGGAGCAGCATCCAAGCTGTGAATCTGTTCCTTGATGAAATCCGGATAGATTATCAATTCTGTCAGTTTCTCAATCGGCATCCAGCCGAGAACCACTTCGCAGTTATCCTTATGTGACACAAACTCCCCTGTATCCGGAATCTCAGAGCCATCAGCCAGTTCAATCCGATAGTAGAATGCAAGGTTGTGGGCTTTCGTGCCATTCCACTCCCAAAAGCATTCCTCTGTCCAGAGCAGTTTTCCAACCTTGATGTTGGCCCCGGTTTCTTCCTTGTATTCCCGAACAAGTCCATCCACAGTAGTTTCACCGATTATGACATGACCCCCGGGCAACGCATATTCGTTGCCATCCCGGTCACGCTGTACCAGTAGCTTTCCGTCACGAACAAGGACACCAACAGTCCGCAAATCACAGATGTATTCGTCTGTTCTGAAAATCCAATCCTTCATATACTTCTCCTTATCGGTTGCTGTTGCTCTCTTTCTTCCACCGCAGCCAATCCTTGTCCAGAACGGTTGTGTGCGGCTTGGTCATGATTGTGTCGCACGGAAATTGCTCACAGGCGCCACAGCAGGCGATGCCCTGCTTCAAAACGCAGTCACGGGTGTAGCAGTCCCCTTCTGAATGTTCGTCCAAACAGCCTTTACAACCGCCTTTTATGTAAGTAGGACAGCAGCCACAGTAAAAGCCGCATTTGCCCAGTAGTTTTTCATCCATCACTTTATCTCCAATGATTTCAGCAGTTTTGCCGCTTCACGATACAGCACCGGAGAGGTTTGGGGATAGGTCAAATTCTCCGGCAGTTCCTCGAACATCCCGATTTCCTGCATTTCGCTCTCCGGAAGCTCCCCGATGGAATGCACCACCGCAAGGAACACCATTCCGTTGGAACATCGGAACGGATTGAAGCCCCAGTAATCGCAGACAGGATACACATCCGCATCCCGGATACCGCTTTCCTCAAACAGCTCCCGCTTGGCTGCTTCCAGCGGCGTTTCTCCATCCTCGATGTTACCACCCTGGGTTTCCCAGGTGTCACGCTTTTTGTGTCTGGACAGAATCCACTTTCCCTTATAATTAGAACAAATCACCGTGTACTTGTAAGACGGCAGATAGTTCAGAGGAAACACTCTGCATTTCAGAACCTTCCGAAGACCCTCTTTATCCGTAATCTCGTCATCCAAGGATATGCCCAACTCTTTGCATTTGTTGATTGCAAGGTCATGATCTTGCAAGGCGGCTTGCCGATACCAAAATGCCGCCTGTTCCATATCCCGCTTCACCCCGATGGCATCCTCATAGAACCAAGCCAAGTTGCACTGCCCGTCCCGGTCACCGTGATCAGCTGCCCGGCGTGTCCACCATACAGCCTTGGCAAGATCCTTTTCTACGCCCAGACCATCGTAATAGAAATATCCGATCTGGCACTCCGCCAGCGGATACCCCTGCTCCGCAAGCACCAAATGACCTTCAAAACATTTCTCATATTGCTGCGTGTTGAAGTATTTTTCAATCAACTCGTTGCAGATATCCAGCTCTCTGCACGGCTTGTAATAGCTTTCCGACACGGTCGTTCACCTCGCTCATTTGTTTGCATTATATCACATAATTCTCCAATTGTAAAGCCGCATATTCTCCGTTCTGTGGCAAAAACTACGCAAAAGGAGTGATGAATATGGACGGACAGGAGCTTGTAAAGCAGACATTGGACCAGATTCCGCAAGCAAAAGCAAATGCAAAACAGATCATCGGTCTCGTGAAAAAAGGTGGCAGGATCACCGGGTATCAGATGTCTGACAATACCTTTGTAGAAAAACAGCAGGCTGTGGATATGGCAAAACAAGGCCAGATCGCCGGTGTAGGTATCGCCCACCGGGGAGATACGGAATACCTGAAATCTATCCCCGATGGCAGCGAAAACAACAACCTCGGCAACCTACCCACTGTTTCCCCCGGAACCTAAAGCGCATCTCACTGCAACGGGAGCTATTCTAAAGTTAAGGCTTGATCTGCAGATGCAGTGAAGGAAATCATTGGAGACCTTTTCAGTTTTGACTTAATTTTGAAGTGAAAACGAAGGCTCAGAAGCTGCGCATTCCCTTTGTTGCCACCCGCAACCGGAATGCAGCGCTACCCTTCAATCGTGTTCACTTCACGGATGACGGACACCATTTTTGCCAAACTGTTAGCGATATCTCTACAATGGTTTACAGGCACAGAATCACATTTTGATCCTGTGCCTGTTCTTTTCAAATTTGTTCCACCGGAAGCCAGATTTCGCAGTATGCATCCTCAGGATTGTCCCTCAGTGGTTAGAAAAACCATATCAGTGGGAGAAAAACCAGGCTAAGTATCATTGCTACCCTTGCACCGTCGCAATTAATATACTGCAAAAGCCAGGCCCAGGAGCTAACACTCCTGGGCCTGTTTTATATGCTGATATTATATCCATCGTCGATCAGAATGTATTCGCAGCCATATTGCCTACAGAGTTCCAGATTTCGCTCATTCTCCCGGATCAACTCCTGTACATCTAATCCACTGTCATCCATACGATTCTCAATGTCGCTGGCATGATTTTTGATATCAGTAAAGTGCGTTTCAATATATCGCCGGGACATAGCCAGACACACATAGCGGATTTCTTTCCGATATTCCTCGTCAAAATCCTTTCCCCAATCGAAAGGAATGTAGCAGCCTTCCACAATGAGATTCTGTCCGTTCTCGATAGCGGTCTTTACCATTTCCCGAACGATGGGCCAGAGATAGTCCGTTAGCTTATCACCGTCCATCGGAGTCAGCGCCGTCTGACCGCTGCGGATCAAGCCCATCTTCAAGTGGTCGATGGACAGATACGGATAATGATACTTCTCAAGCAGGCGCTGGGAAAGAAGCGTTTTACCGGTGTGGGACGCTCCGCCAATCAGGATAATCACGAAATCACCTCACTACAGTTTCTTGATAAAGCAAATGATCCGGTTTGTTTCCTCAAATCCCACATTCAAGTGAAATTGCAGGCTTTGCACATTGCTCATCTCGCAGTCGCTGGCGAACTCGGTACAGCCTTCTTCTTTTGCCCAACCTTCGCAAGCAGACAGAAGTTCTCTGGCAACGCCCTGTTTGCGGTATTCCTCCGTCACATAGATGCCTTCCAGATAGCCGACAGGAGAGGAATCCGTTCCCTCCACATAGTCGTGCCGCAACTGACATTGGGCAAAGCCGATTGCATTTTCACCATCATATGTAAGGAAAAACCCAGCTTCAGGCTTTGTGATGATTTCCCCAAACTCTGCCAGCATTTCCGATACCGTATGGTTGGGCCATAACTGACAGGCAAGTGCTGCCAGGATGGGTAAATCCTTTGTTTCTGCTTTTCTTACCATTGCATTACCTCCGTTTCCTCAACTCCGAACGGAGCTTCTTGTATTCTGCCTTCCATTCATCCGAAATTCGAAAGGAATCGCAGATCTTCTGAATGGCCTTGCCATTGATATTGTACTTCAGATCATTTTTCTGGAACCATTCATACACAGCTTCCGGCTCATAGACGGCAAGCTCCGCAATGAGCCAAGCCTGCGCCATCTGCACATAATAATGCTCATCATCGTGCATCAGCAGCAGAAGTGCCTTGGCGCGACCTTTGCACAGCTTAGAAATGAACAGCACATAACCCCAACGTCGGATAAATGGATCTTCCGATTGGATGTAATCTTTTGCATACTGCAAGGCTGTGCCAAAGTTCAGATCAACCACATAGCTGATGATCTGATCCGTATGCCACCAGTCGGAAAAGAGCAGGTTTTTATGGACGAACCCCATCCGCTCCTCCGCGCTTTTGATCTGATCCAGGGACACATAGAAATAGATCCTGTGGAACTGCTGTTCCGTGAGTATGTAGGGACGCAGTGCAGACACATCCGCTTTTTGCTTCACATACTGCCGGATCAGCCGATCCACATCCCCGGTTTTGTAATGCTCGGGTAGGGCATTCAGGTCTTTCTGCACCTGTTCTTTCGTCAGTTTCATTTTGTATGTACTCCCGAAAAATACATCTTCAACTCGCGCAAATTATCAATCACATAGTCCGCAACATCCGAAGTTTGATAGACTGATAACCCTTTTCGAATCCATACCGTTTTCATACCTGCCGCTTTGGCTGGCAAAATGTCATTATCCAATCTGTCTCCAACCATAACGGCATTTTCCGCTCTGCACCCGGCCATTTCAAATGCCTTTTCAAAAATAGCCGGATCAGGCTTTGCCACACAAAGCTCGGCAGATGCAGCGATCACATCAAAATACTGACCAATCCCCCACGCATCAAGCCGTTCCTTGGTCCCTTGTTCTTGATTTGCAATGATACCCAAATGGTAACCACGCTCTTTTAGATAGTTGAGAGTATCAGCAGCATCTGGAAACAGTTGCTCATCTTCGGAGTGCCAAGGCGTTTTCTTCAGGTGAAAATGCTTTATTGCAGTTGAATTGCCGTCCAGGCCCTGCTTGGCAAGTTCGATCCGCATCAAATCAAATTCCTCAAAAGACACCTCCGTGCCCGCCAGCATTTCTCTTGCCCGATGGTCATAGGCTTTTGTTTCGTCTACGAGTGTAGAACCCACATCAAAGAATATCCATTTCATAATGCTCACCTCTTACCGCAATTATCCTTTAATGAATCTCCGAACATTCTTTTCCTCTGCCATGGGGTTCAGCAACAGGATCTGCTCTCTAATCTTCTCATAGCTTTTCTCAGCATCCAGTTCCGGGATCTCAAAGTCCCGCTCGGCCCAGAAATTCTCCACGGTGGTGAACACGGTGCTGTTCCAGCCGTATTCGATGCCGTACTTGTTTTTCTTTTGCTTCCGACCAGTCATAGTGATGAACATTCCCATTTGAAGTTCTGTTAGCGCCCGGTCAAAGCTCGACTTGTCATCTTTTCGAAAGCCGCCCAAGGCTTTGATCTCATGGAGCGCTACATAGCCATCCCGGACAATGTCGTAGATCCGCTTTGCGGTGTGGCTGATGCCGCCCCGCTCGTAGGTTTCCTCGAAGGTTTCACCATTTCTGCGGATCGCATAGAAATAGGGATACCAGTCCTTGGTGATGAAGCCGCTGGTCTTAAAGAACACCTTGGAATAGGCAATGTCCGCCCGTTCCTCCAGCACACGCATCCGCCATTCCCAGGGGTCAACCTCCGAGTCGCCGCAGTGCCACTTTACTGGAGTGTCCAATATATCCTGATTCAGCCAGTCATAGTCGATCAGCGCAAAAATGCCCTTGGCATTGCCGCCGCCCATAGAAAAGCCGCAGCTATTCAGCTCTCGGCAGAAATCTTCAAAATTATTGACCATAGTTCCTTTGCCTTTTCATTCTCTCGAAATAGTCCCCATACTCCGTACCGTCGTGTCCGAGCAAAGGCGCATCCGCCGGGGTAAAGCCGAATGCGGTCAGCGCCTTGATCCGCTCCTTCGCAATAGGTCTTGCCTTGGTAATCAGGCGGCTGCAGCCCACCCAGTTATAGGCCGGTTCAACAACCAAAGAGAGGACATTCAAAATCTCAGTTTCATTTTCGTAATCGCTGCGCAGGTCTAGGCGCAGGACACCTGTATCCTCTGAGTCCCGGTAGCATAGTTCAACCGTGCCCACCGCACATTCTGTGGACAAATCCACAATGCTCAGTCGTACAAACCAACCGTTCTCATAAGACCAGATCCAGAAAGACATTGCTTGCTGCATCCGTTCCAGCGTGGAATAATAAAAATCATCGCCGTTGCAGTTGTCGCCGTTAAAAAGAGGTACTGCTTTCACATCGGAGTATACTTTCAGCAGATCCTCGCAATCTTTCTGCGTTGCCAAACGCAGAAGGAATCTTTCATTATGAACTTCCGGACAGATTTCATAGATATTCATACTGCTGCCTCCTGATAGTTGCTTTTCTATATTATAGAACATCTGTTCACTCCTGTCAATCACTACACAGCAAATCGCCGCGCCCTTTTTCTTTGTTTATAGTGATACAAATTCTGCTTTTCCTGTATCGATTTCTTCACCTTCCTTCATTAAGGCTTTCAGTATATCAGAAAAACCTGGTAATACTCCCATCATTATCCTGAAAAACACCATCGTTCCATATTTGGTTGAAAAGCCATCATAGCTATGTTATAATACATTTATATCCCCCCTGGGGGGATATAAATGTCTATACGATAAGGTTGTGATTTCAGTATGAAAACCAAGCATATTGCAACATTCTTTGCAATTTTAGCAGCTGTACTGTATGCTATCAATATTCCTCTGAGCAAGGTTCTGCTGAAGTTTATTTCGCCAACTATGATGGCCGCTTTTTTATATCTTGGTGCCGGTTTCGGCCTGTTTTTATACGGAAAGATCACAAAGGAGCGGGGAGAAAAGCTTACAAAAGTTGAGCTGCCCTATACTATCGGTATGATCGTGCTGGATATTGCAGCGCCGATTCTGTTGATGCTTGGATTGAAACATACTAACTCCGCCAATGCATCTCTGCTAAATAACTTTGAAATTGTGGCCACTTCTCTGATTGCCTTTTTGGTGTTTCGTGAAAAACTGTCTAGACAGCTGACCATAGCAATTATCTTGGTAACTGCCGCCAGCATTGCCCTAAGCTTTGAGGGCGAAAGCAGCTTCCAATTTAACACCGGCTCTCTACTGGTGTTGGGTGCCGCCTGCTGCTGGGGTTTTGAGAATAACTGCACCCGGATGCTCAGCAGCAAATCCTCTGTCCAGATCACCACTGTTAAAGGTATCTTCTCCGGCTTTGGCAGTTTAATCGTTGCTCTCATAGTGGGTGAGCCATTCCCCGGCATTCTCTGGATCGGCGCAGTATTGCTGCTTGGCTTTGTTGCCTATGGTCTAAGTATCAATTTTTACATTCAGGCGCAGAAAGATCTGGGTGCCGCTAAAACCAGTGCCTATTACTCCATTGCACCTTTCCTTGGCGTGGTCTTCGGTTTTCTGCTGCTGCGGGAACGACCCGGCATTGAATTCTATATAGGCCTTGCTATTATGGCCGCTGCCACTGTGCTGATGGTGAAGGATACCATATCCTTGCAGCACACACACGAACACAGCCACATCCATACCCACGAGCATCGGCACGGCAACTTGATACATTCCCACGAGCACGAACACATCCACAGTCATACCCACACCCACGGAGAAAACGAGGGTGCTCACAACCACACCCACAAAGACATGGAAGAACATCATCACACACACGCACTATGAACAAGCAAATAAAAACGACCCCCTATTGAACCTTTGCGCGTTAGGTATAAATGGATGTGCTTCCTCGCATCAAAGTCAGGCTCTGCCCGCTGGCTTCTGAATGGGGTGGCTTTCCAAGATGGCACACAGCTGACGAAAGTACTGCAATGATGAGCCGAGGAATGCTCCCATTTTATATTGACACATATTTGCCGAAAGGCTAAAATAACAAAAAGGAGGTCTTATTATGAAAGAGCTGTTAAAAAAGCCCCTTCCGGTCGTTCCGGAAGATGTTGCACATAAACTGAACCACCCCGAGATCACATTGACTTCCTTCGAGAATATGAACGACGTGCTGTGCGATGTGTTATTGCAGCAGGAAATTGGATACGGGCAGTTACCGGACGGAAGCTGGTTGGTGTCTATGAAATGCCCGATGCCGGGTATTACAGAGGAAATGATCCGTTGGTGGTTCTGGTGGCATCCCCAAGACAGTCTTCGTTACCGGGTATGGTTTCCGGGGGCACATACAGGCATTCGATATCATAAGAAAGACTGCGATTATTTCCGTCAGAATACTGTGCCGCCGTTTCGGGCAAACACACATTACCCAAAGGAAAAAATCGGCAGTGTGAAATTACCTCTTAGAATTGACTTTGTGACACCGGAAGAATTCGGTTTTTCCGCGCAGTTGATCCAGGAAAACCATATTTCCCAGATTGTTTGCGGCCATGTGAGCGCGTTTAACGGGCTTGTAAAACACACGGAAATGGCACACATTTTTAAAGAAACGGAAGACGGACTGTTTATGATCAGCCGCTTCTGGCTGGGAAAGACAACAAAGAGTAAATTGCTGCGGAAGCTGATCATTACTGAAAAAATGGCAAAAGGAATGGCAGAGCACTGCTGCATCGAATATCGAAATTTATGTCAGATCTTGCCTGCTCTGTATGAGGAAAATGCAATGCCGGGCGCAGTGGCAATCGAAAAGCTGTGGAGGGAATATGAGTAAAATACTATTGATAAACGGCAGTCCAAACCGGGATGGAAATACAGCGGCAGCACTAAAGCTTGTGGAATCCTCCATTGCGGAAAAAGGCATCAAAACTCAGTGGTTTCAGCTTCCCTCTGGGCCGGTCCGTGGTTGCATTGGCTGCGAGCAATGCCGGAGTACTCATCGCTGTGTTTTTACCGATGACCAGGCAAATGAACTGATTGAGAAAATCGCAGAATGCGACGGTGTGGTTATTGGTTCACCGGTCTATTTTGCAGGCCCCAACGGCGCACTCCTGGCACTTTTGGACCGTGTCTTCTATGCAGGAAGCCGCCACGGCAGATTGTTTAGAGGAAAACCCGGTGCCGCAGTGGTTACGCTTTGGAGGGCAGGCTCCACTGCCTCGCTGGATCGCATCCACAAATATTTCTCCTATAGTGAAATGCCCATCGTCAGCAGTTCATACTGGAATATGCTACATAGCGGTGGAGACGGGTTTGGCGAAAAAACGCTTCGCACATTGGGCAATAACTTAGCCGATCTGGTTCTTGACACCTCAACATAGGCAGTTGGTATGTATGGCTTGATGCCAACCCCCGAAAAAACCAAACTGCTGTTTGTGTTGAGAAGTATTGCATCGTATCAACATCGTTTTCAGTTGAGAAAAGACCGTAACTTTGGTATCAAAGTTACGGTCTTTTTCGATGGAATTCGTCCCCTGTGGGATTTTCGAAATGCGCCTTGCATATGGAATATGACTTTGCGATGTGAACCGCCTGGGAGCGTGAAATAAAAGCGTTCTCAAAGCAGAATTCACCGTGCCGGGGTTCCCTTCATTTATTTGTCTCCAAATAGCGCACCACTTTCCCGGTGGAACAGGCATACTCGATCTCGGAACGGGTTGAGGAACCGATGTAGCCACCCACATTGATAACAAAAATCTCGTCTGCCATATCGATCTTCCGCTTGTGCATATCGTCCAGCATTTCCTTGACACCATCCTGCCAAACCTCACTGTCGCCAGCGTGGCCGAACAGACCCACACTGATCACGATATTCCCTTCCAATGTCAGCTTCTTTTGCGCTTTTATAAACGCATCCTGAAACCGTGTGCTGCCGCACAGAGTGATCACTTTGTATCTTCCAACCATCAAAACACCTCCTGTATTTCGATTCCCAGGGCGCTTTTCAAAAACGCCACCACCCGCCGGCGATATGCGCCAACGATGATCTGCTCATCCACCGGATCGTAAATATTGTTGCCACGGTCTACAAAATAGGTCATCGTATTTCTGTTGACTGAAAGAGAGTCCAGCGGCCAGCCCGGATGCCGGTTTTCAGCTGCGGCTTCCACCATATAAAACGCAGCGGACTTACCCTGCTCGTCCAGATACGATTCTATTTTCCCTTCCCGGTACACCGCAATACCATCTAAGTAGTATGCCAACGTCTTGCCGCCAAAAGTGTGGATCAGTTTAGAATAGTAAGCAATCATTTCCTCATCGTCCAACCGCCGTCCCTGGGGAGCGCGAATATTCAGCCCCGGCTGCCGGGGGTCATCCAGAGGAATGCAGTCAAAATACAGGCCGGAATCATTGCAGATTACCCGATCACAAAACTGACCGTAAAACGCAGCCTTGATCCGGGCATTTTCCTCCGGCGTGTTTCCGACCTCCTCCGGCTCCGCAGTGATTCCCAAATCCTGCAAGGTAAGAAATTCGATATTGCTGTCCGGTAAAAATTCCGCAAACCGGGTCACTTTTGCCGGATTGGTTGTTCCGATTAAAACTTTCATAGACTTCCTCTTGTTCAAAAATTATCGCACTGAAAACAAAACACATCCGCAACTGTGTTCTTTCCGAAGTTCCTGGCTGCCATACGGTACATCGCTCTTGCATGGATCCGATCGTGCCAAAGAAACCGTCGCAGAACCTTACGCAGCGTCCAGTTTTCGCCATAACTGCCTGCAATTACGTCATTTATCAGAAAATCGGGTTTGCGCTCCAGGGCTTCAAATCCCCGCTGTCGGCACGCAAGAATACTTCCTTCGTTGTCAGTGTCCACATCAATTTCCCCAAAATAATATGCATTGACCTTCTTTGTGTGAGCGTACATCTCCGCCGCTGTTCTGGGCACCTGGCCGTAGAAAGTCCTGCGGGCGGGCGTATCGCTTTTCTCCTTGTCGGGAATCGATTCATACAGCTTTAGAAAATCCGCAGCAGATTTCAGCACCAGGGCCTTCAGCTGTACATATTCTTCCATCGTTAAAGGAGCCTTTTCCGATTCAAACAACACGTCAGAATCTGCATCACAGATCTGCAAATCGCAGGTCGCGTCCTGCACGATCTCTACGCTGATACTGTCGGGAGCAGAATCTCCCCTCCATCGGAGATAGCTGCGTACCTCTAACACCATCTTCTCCATAGCGGTCTCTATATTGATGCCCCGGGCGTACGCGCCGGGCAAGTTCACAGCATACAGCAAGGTGTCATTTCCATTGTGCTCCCACGCACATTCAATTTTCATAGACATTATGCTCACTTTCCAAACACTTTTGCGGTTTTTATTATATCACGCCCATTTCCTGATGTAAACTTGCTTTTCTCGATAATATTCGCTATAATATCAGCAAAACCAAGGAGGCGTCGGTATGAACAAATTTGCGGTCATCGACACAGAAACCAACTGGGCAGATCAGGTTATGAGTATTGGTACTGTCATCGCTGATGTAGATACCTTTGCAATTGTGGAAGCCAAATATCACATTCTGCCCATCGAGTGTCAGATCGGCGGTATGTATGAATCCACACTGTTCATCGAAACCCCGGTAAAGCCCATCCTTTGCACCCGGAAGGATGCCATAGCCGATCTGCGCGCCTGGTTTGGAATGCACGGTATCCGCTCCGTTTTTGCCTACAACGCCAGCTTTGACTGCAATCACCTGCCGGAGCTGCGGGATTTTGAATGGTTTGACATTATGCGCCTTGCCGCCTATCGGCAATATAATGTGAAGATTCCAAGCAACGCCGAGTGCTGTTCTACAGGCCGCCTGAAGCGAGGCTACGGTGTGGAGGCGATGCTTCGGTTGCTGTCTGACAACCGTGCCTATCACGAAAGTCACAATGCGTTTTATGACGCCCTGGACGAACTGGAGATCATACGCCTGCTTGGTTTTGGTGTTGGAGAATACCCGCCATTGCAGGTCAAGGCAATTGGGAGAATATAGGATGGATGCGCGAAGAAAATTCATAGAAAACCAGCTGGGCACAATGGTGCAGGTTCAGGTGGACCGCCCCATTGGCCATTGTCACAACGGGACCGTTTACCCCATTAATTACGGTTACATTCCCGGAATGATGGGCGGCGACGGTGAAGAGCAAGATGCCTACATTTTGGGAGTGGATCAGCCCCTCACCGTCTTTTATGGACAGGTTGTCGGAGGCATCCGCCGAAAAAACGACTGTGAAGACAAACTGATCGTTGCGCCAAAAGGGACTGTTTTCCACCAGGGAAAAATCGCGGAGGCTGTTTTCTTTCAGGAGCAGTACTTTGACAGCTATATTATCTCCCTCTTCCGCAAATCCTGCGGTGTGCTTCCTTACCGGATCATCGATGGCGAGCGGGAATACCTTATCGTCTTTGAAGCATTCTCTCATTGCTGGAGTCTGCCGAAAGGACACATGGAAGCAGGAGAAACGGAAGCGCAAACCGCTCTGCGGGAGCTTTTTGAAGAGACCGGGCTTACCGCGGAATTGGACACAAACAAGACCGCTACAATCGAGTATCCCATCTCCCCCATTGCCCGCAAGCAGGTGGTTCTCTTCCCAGGATTGGTCATCGGAACGCCGAAGGTCCGTAACGGAGAAATCGAAAGCTGCAAGTGGGTGAAAGCGCATCAGCTGAAGGACTATCTCTTTGCAGACACGGCCGCCGCCTGTGAACCCTTGCTGTAAGCGTTAAAATTCGTCAAGGAGGCAGCAAAATGAACCGCACACTGATCACTCCGGACCTTGAAGTCATACCAGTCCAATTTCATTCTTTCTTTTCCGGTGGAGCAGTTTATGACAGCAGCTGTTCCAATGCCGCCAAAGTATACTTTTTTGAGAAAGGTCCCGGCTATTTTCTCAAAACAGCCGCCAAAGGCACGCTGAAAAAGGAAGCACTGATGACCGATTTCTTTTGCCGCAAGGGCCTTTCTGCAGAGGTCCTCGCCTATGAAACCCAGGACTGTGACTGGCTTTTGACTACTCGAATTCTCGGTGAGGACTGCCTCTTTCCTATGTATTTGGAGAATCCCGCCCGCCTTTGTGATACTACTGCAGAGCTTTTACGGATGATTCACTGCCTTGATCATACCGGCTGCCCCATTCCGGACCGTACAGCAGACTATTTGCAAACTGCCCGCAAAAATTATACAGCGCAGGCCTATGATGCTACCTTGTTTCCAGACAACTGGGGTTATTCCTCCCCAGAGGAGGCCTGGAATGAGGTCGAAAAAAACGGAAAATACTTAAGGGCCGACACATTGCTACACGGCGATTACTGCCTTCCCAACATTCTTTTGGACAACTGGAAGTTTAGCGGTTTTATTGATTTGGATGCCGCCGGTGTCGGTGATCCACATGTGGATCTGTTTTGGGGCATCTGGTCTCTGCAATTCAACCTAAAGACCGACCGGTTTCGTGATCGGTTTTTAGATGCCTACGGCAGAGAAGCCATCTGTGAAGATGCGTTTCGCACAGTTGCCGCAATAGAAGTATTTGGGTAACTACAGAATACAAAGGACTCATCCGAAAACTGAACTGTCCCAGTTCAGAAGGATGGGTCTTTTGTTTTTTCTTGGTGATTTTATCACAGAAAAAACCATAAAATTGGGGTATGCTATGATTACAAAAACAAACAAGGAGGTACTCCATATGAGATTGAAGAATAAAATTGCCATCATTACCGGCGGCAGTCGGGGTATTGGCTTCGCAACAGTCGAAAAATTCCTGGCAGAGGGTGCCACCGTCATTCTCACTGCCAGCACGCAGGCAAACGCGGACCGAGCGGTTGCCCGGCTGATGGAATTGTATCCGGAGGCGCAGATTTCCGGTATCAGCCCTGACCTCTCAGATTTGCAGGCTGTGCAGGATGCATTCCGTGGGGTTGTAGAAAAATACGGCCGTATCGATATCCTCGTGAATAACGCAGGCATATCCGAAAGCACGCCACTGCTGCAGTACTCCGAAGAAACCTTTGACAAGGTTATGGACCTGAATGTAAAAGGTGTATTCACCACGGCCCGGGCCGCGGCAGAGCAAATGGCGCAGCAAGGCAGCGGTGTGATTTTGAACACCTCTTCTATGGTCAGCATCTCCGGTCAGCCCAGCGGTTTTGCGTACCCCGCATCCAAGTTTGCGGTCAACGGTTTGACCCTGTCTCTGGCCCGGGAGTTGGGCCCCAAAGGTATCCGGGTCAATGCTGTTGCGCCGGGTATTACGGAAACGGATATGATGAAAGCAGTCCCCAAAGAGGTGATTGAACCGATGATTGCGAGGATTCCCCTGCGCCGGCTGGGTCAGCCGGAAGATGTCGCCAACGCCTTCGCATTCCTGGCTTCAGAGGATGCGTCCTATATCACCGGCGTGGTCTTGAGTGTTGACGGTATGGCAAGAAGTTGATGTTACAGAGAAAACAACAGGAGGTAATAAATATGTCTGTAATCTATGTCAATAAGAATAATTTTCAATCCGAGGTAATGGAATCGGATAAAAAAGTGTTGCTGGACTTTTGGGCAAGCTGGTGCGGTCCCTGCCGGATGGTCTCCCCCATTCTGGATGAGATCGCCGAGGAACGGGAGGACATCAAGGTAGCCAAGATCAATGTGGACGATGAGCCAGAGCTTGCAAACCAATTTGGCATTATGAGCATCCCAACCCTAATCGTGATGGAAAAGGGAGAAATCGTAAATAAATCTCTGGGCGCAAGACCCAAAAACGCTATCCTGGAACTGCTGTAAACAACAAAGGCTATTATCACAGAAGGAGGACGCAGAATATGAAAAACAAGCTGAAAAAATGGATCATCCCGGGGCTTTTTACCGTTTGCGGTGGTCTTGTGGGCTACGCATACTATCTGTATATGCGCTGCAAAGACGGCGTCTGCGGTATTGGATTCAGTCCTCTACGATCGATCCTGTATATGGCGTTTCTCGGTTGGCTGATTTCTATGCTTGTATGCGGCCCGCGCCGCAGCAATGACTGCCACGATCCTTCCTGATTTATAAAACAACAGCACCGGAATGGAAGCTTCCATTCCGGTGCTAAACTGTTGTCTATCAACTCTGTCAGATATCTTATGGATCTTCTTCTGGGATCGCAATCGATTTTCCATCTTTATCAAAATATCGGCGCAGTGCATTCTCTGTCAGCGGAATCACCCCGATCACCGGAATCAGCAGAAGCGCCATCACGGCAACTCCCACAACGCTGACCACATTCTCTGACCGTCCCAACACCAGCAGCATCGCCACCAAGGTCAGCACCAGGGCGATCCAGCCCCATTTCCACCAAAGCCTGACGGCATATCGGTGGGCAAACCGCCAGGTTGCCTCATTTTTCATAGACATTGTACTGCGGTAGCCAATGATAGCATTGATCTTTTGGGGCGGCTTGTTCACAAAAAACCAACCGGCAATCAGCATTATTCCGGGAATCAGCAAATTGCATATCAGCATATAAATCCAAATGTTCATTGTTATCTCTCATTATTCTTTATAATCGGATAAATAGCTTCCTGTAGGGAAGTGGTGCCCGCAGGCGCAGACTTCATCTGAAATCAGCGTGCCAGTCTGCCCGATGGCACCGCCCATTTTCACAAACACTTCCACATATTCACCGCACCGGGGACATTTTATCTCTTCCAGCTTTGGTGTTCCCTTGCCCTCCTGGCAACCCTTTATCAACATACTTCGTCTCCAAACTCTCTGCGTATTCTCTCCAAAATTTCCACATCCGCAGGGCAAAAATCGTACTGCGGGATCTCATTCGGGGCGATCCACCGTATATCATTGTGTTCCAACATTTGCGGTATACCTTCTGCAATCACCGCGTGAAACAGTGTCAAATGCACCGTCATATCGGGATACCTGTGCAGAACCTCCATAAAAACCGACCCCACACTCAAATCCACCGCCAATTCTTCCCGGCATTCCCGGATCAGTGCCTGCGCTTTTGTCTCCCCCGGCTCTACCTTGCCGCCCACGAACTCCCACAAAAGTCCCCTTGCTTTGTGGGCAGGCCGCTGACAGGCCATAAATCTGCCCTTATTCCAGATCAGTGCCGCTACCACTTCTGTGACTTTTCTGTCGCCCATTGCCGCACCTCCACATTTGTATATCTCAATGATAGCACACAATGGCAGAATTTGCAACGGTCACCGCCCTTACAGCATCGGTGCAAAGATACGAACCAACGCTCGCACAAGGCGCTGAAACGCACTGGTTTTGAGCATATCCGGCTTCATTTCGATGGATTTATTCAGCGTATCCATAATATCCGCTTTCAAGTCATCTACCGCCTTACATCGATACATCCAAACACCGTTTTCAAAATGGTGAACCAGGCTACGGTAATCCAGATTGATGGTGCCGATCATAGCGATCTCATCATCACACAAGTAACTTTTAGCATGGATGAATCCAGGTTCATATTCATAGATCCTGACCCCCGCTGCCATCAGCCGAGGATAAAAGCTGCGCGTCATACCAAAAATAATCTTCTTATCCGGAATGTGGGGTACAATGATCCTTACATCCACGCCCCGCAGTGCCGCATTTTCCAGGTCGGTGCAGAGGTCATTATCGATGATCAGATAGGGGCTGGTCATCCAAGCGTATCTTGTCGCACCGGAAAGCATATTTTGAATGACACTTTTGCCAACCCTCCGCTCATAAATGGGGTGCGGCCCGTCTCCAAACGGGATCAAATATCCCAATTCCTGCTTTTCAAATTGCGGATACAAGTCCGTACGGGTTTTCGGCAGTTTCCACACATTGATCCCGTAATCTGCCAAAAACAGCTTTGTCAGCTCCCAGACCGCTTCCCCCTCCAAACGGATTGCGGTATCCTTCCAATGCCCGTGTGGGTGGATCTCGTTGATATATTCATCCGCCAGATTGATGCCGCCGGTGTAACCCACTTTACCGTCGATCACTGTGATCTTTCGGTGGCTACGGTTATTGAATTCACCGTCTGCATTGCCGCGCAGGACGGAAAAGGGCGTCGCTTCAATGCCATAGGACTGCAGTGTGCGGAAATAGAAGCCCGGAAGGATCGCCATACAACCAATATCGTCGTAGAGTACTTTTACCTCCACGCCCGCAGCAGCCTTCCGCTTTAATATCTCCAGAACGGAATCCCAGAATTTACCCTCCTCAATGATGAAATACTCCATATAAATGAATTTTTGAGCATTTTCCAGATCGATCAGCAGCTGCTTGTGCATATCCTCACCGAGAGGAAAATAGACCTGATTCGTATTGCCGAACAAATGGGCATCCCCAATTTTTGTCAGCATTTTGGCCTGCGCATAGGCCACCGGGCTTTCCGCTTTCAACTTGGCGAAAAGCGCAGAATCATCCGTTTCGTAAGCTGTAGTTTTCAAAGCCTCCATCCGCTGAACATATCGCTTTGACAATTTGCGGGAATAGAACATAAAATACAGCATAAAGCCCGCTATGGGAACAATCAGGACAAACAGCAGCCACGGCACCTTATAATCCGGGTTATCATCCGACGCAATGATCCGCAGGACGCAAAACACCTGTGTCAATATCGCAGCAAGGTAAAACAGCGGCACATAGTAGCACAGCACAATTACAATACCGATCACCGCCAGAATCTCAAAAAGCATAAGCAAAATGGCGATGATAAACCGCACAGGGATGTAGAAATAGGATCTCTCCACCGTTTTTCCGTTTATTTGGTACTGATATGTCTTTCTCATATGTATTCCTCCCGTCCCGCAAATATGATCCCATATTTTATTCCCATCGTAATCATATTGTAACGGTGTTTTACTTAAAAATTGCTAACAAATTGTTTGCAAAATATTAATAATTCCAATTCCAGATATTTCCGCTTGATAAATAGTTACAATTCGGTTACAATACTGTCGTCTTCGCGAGGCAAATAACAAACAGGAGGTACGCAAAATGTTTATTTTTAATTGCATCTCTGACTGTAACTTCGATTGCAGCTCTATCTGGCAGCTTCTGCGCCAGCTGTGCGGCTTTGGCTGCTGATACACATTTCTTATGCAAAAAGGTGCTGTCTCAAAATGAATGAGGCAGCACCTTATTTCTGTATATTTTTATTGTGGGGGAGGCGTTTCGCCTCCCCCGGGACGAGAACCCGTCCCCTACGCCCCAAATCATATAAGATTTTGATTCTTATTCATTTTGAGACAGCCCCACTTTTTGATTAAGCCCGCTTTTCGTGATAGGTCTCCACACAGAAGCCCTTATGACCGCAATAGGAGCAAGTCAGCTTCCGGGTGGTAGGGGTATGATTGGCCCAAAACGCTTCTTTGAACCGGGGCACAAACACCTCGTGGCACTCTGGGCAAATGTAGGCTACATTTTTGAAATAGTACCAACTGATCCAACCGCCCAGCAGGATCATCACGGGTACACCAATGAACGCGAAGGGCCACCAGATTCCCTCCAGAATCCAAATCAAAGCGGTTCCCCACTCAATGACTTCCGAAACCAGTCCAACGCCCAATATTTTCCAGCGGATGCGCCGTAGTTTCTTCTTGTTTTCCATAATAGTCGCTACATCACCGATAGATTCAACGGAGAAATTTGCAACACTCTTCAGGCCCCTTCTTAAGTCCTCCAGCTTACTGAGCTTTTTCTGCCGCTGACCGATCTCCTCCCGCAAAATCCCTTCCTGCTGCTGTAGCAGCAGATCAATCACATTTTCCGGATGCTCCTCCGAAAGCAGCTGAGAGATGGTATTGATAGGCAGATCCAATTCCCGCAGGAAACAGATGACCTTCATCCGCTTCAGGTCCTCCTCCGAATAGAGCCGGCGGCCACCCTCGCTCAGATCGCTGGGAACCAACACACCGCGGGCATCGTAATACTGGACAGTTCTGACGGTAACTCCGCAGAGTTTTGCAATTTCTCCTGTTGTGTATTTTGACATAGCTTTCACCTCCTACGCTGCACACTTTACACCATAACGCAACGTCACAAGCAACCCCTGACCCAAGAGGATTTTTATATGTTTTTTTCATTTTAACACAAAAAAGAGGCGTTGCAAAGGAAAACTCCCAGAAGCGCGCAGGAATTTCTTGCAATCACGGTAAATTAGGGGTATGATATAGAAAACACGATTTTGGAGAGTCGATTATGATCAAAGCGGAGAATCTGTCCTTTGGATTTCCCCAGAAGGAAATATTGGAGAATGTATCTTTTACACTGGAAGAAAATGTCCACTGCGCACTGATCGGCAGTAACGGTGCCGGAAAGACCACCCTTGCGGAACTGATCCGTCAGCCGGAAAAATACACCTATCTCGGCAAGCTTTCCCGTGAAAATGTGGGGCGAATCGGTTACGCCAGTCAGTTTGCCCCCCGTGACAAGGATCAGTCCATCACGGTTTTGGAATACTTGAGCCAGGATTTCATAGATCTTCAGCAGCAAATTGATGCCCTTTGCGAAAAAATGGCGGAAACGGATGATCTGGATACTGTTATGGAGCAGTATCAGCAAAAGCTGGACGAAAGCGAATCTATGGACGCAGACAATTATGAGGTGAACATCCACCGCCAGCTGCATTTGGCAGAACTGACAGATAAAGTACAGCTTCCCCTCTCCGTTTTAAGCGGTGGTGAATACAAGCTTGTGCAAATCATCCGCCAGATGCTGCGCCGTCCCGGTCTGCTGATTCTGGATGAGCCGGACGTATTTTTGGATTTCGAAAATCTTGCAGGTCTGCGGGAGCTGATCAATGCTTACAAAGGAACACTTTTGGTGGTAACCCACAGCCGTTATCTGCTTGCCCATTGCTTTGACAGGATCTGGCATTTGGAAAACGGCGATCTGCAGGAATTTGAAGGCAGCTTTGTGGAATACAACTATTCCCGGCTGCAAAACAAAATTGATCAAAAAATTGCGTCCGTAAAAGATGACCAGGAGATTCAGCGGCTGGAGGAAATGATTGAGCGATATCGGGAAGCTGCCGAAGAAGTCATTGACCCCAGCAAGGGCCGCGCGCTGCGCAGCAAAGTCAGCTATTTAGGCCGGCTTCAGGCACGGCGGGTAAAAGCTCCGTTCGTTAATATTCGTGAACCAAAGATCACTCTGCCGCCAGTAGAAATACCGGAGAATTGTTACCCATTGCTGGAAGTAACGCAATATAATCTTTCTTTTGATGAAAAACTGCTGGAAAATGTGCGTTTTTCTGTAAAAGCCGGAGAAAAAGTGGTTTTGGTCGGTGCCAACGGTACAGGAAAGACTTCTATGCTTCGGCAAATCTGGGAGAACAGGCATCCTGCAATTCAATTCCATACGGATGCCAATCCTGCCTTTTTCTCTCAGCTGCAGGAGGATACACTGAACGAAGACAATTCCATCTATCAGGAATTTTTTGATATTGGATTTGAAAGTACGGAGCAGATCGAAGATCATTTGGAACGCTACTGTCTGGATGTCAACAGCCTGAACCGGAATATCCGTCAGCTTTCCGGCGGTGAGAAGAATCTTTTGCAGCTTGCAAAGATTGCCGTTTCCGAGGCAAACATTTTGCTGCTGGACGAGCCATCCAGTCACTTGGACACTTTTGCTCAGATCGCGCTGGAAAAGGCACTGGCTCAGTATCAAGGTGCTGTGCTGATGGTGTCCCACGATTTTTATACCGTCGTTAACTGTGCAGATACGATCCTCCTTGTGGAAAACGGAACCGTTCGCCCTATGAGTGGCCGGGCGTTCCGAAAAATGATCTACAAAAAGCATTTCAGCAAGGATTATCTGGAACTGGAGCAGCAAAAAACCGCTTTGGAAGTAAAGATCGCCAAAGCTCTGGAGGCAAACAACTGCGCTGAGGCACAGATACTTTGCGACCACCTGGGGCAGATCATTGAAAAAATGTAAAAGGTGCGTTTTCACGCACCTTTTTATTATTGATAGGATTCGGCCAGCTGGCGAAAACGCTCAAGGGAGCGCTGGATCATCTCCGTTCTTACACAATAGGCAATCCGCACATAACCCGGTGCGCCAAAGCCGCTGCCGGGCACCAGTAAAAGATCGAATTGCTTTGCCCGTTCACTAAACGCCATATCGTCCGGTTCCATTGCCTGAACGAAGAGATAGAATGCGCCGCTGGGTTCCACGACCCGGTAACCCATTTTTCGAAGCTCGGTCACCAGGAGATCGCAGTTGCGCTCATATACACCGATGTCAGAAGTCAGGTCGCAACAAAGGGATGTGACTTGTTGGAAAAGGCTGGGGGCATTGACATAGCCCAGGCTTCTGCCTGCACCCGCCACCGCCGCATAAACCAGTTCAGAATCCGCAATTTCCTTTGGAACCAGAACATAGCCCAGCCGCTCACCGGGCAGAGACAGAGACTTGGAAAAAGAATAACAGACGATGGTGTTCCGGTAAATACTGGGAATCCAGGGTATTTCCCTGCCTCCAAACACGATTTCCCGGTAGGGTTCATCGGAAATGAGATAGATTGGATGACCAAATTCTGCGCTCTTTTCATATAGGATCGCTGCCAAACATTTCAGCGTTTCCGCGGAATACACCACGCCTGTGGGATTGTTTGGACTGTTGATAATCACGCCCTTGGTATTGGCGTTTATTGCCTGAGAAAGCCCGCCAAAATCGATCTGAAAACGCTCTGTTTCCGGGGGTACTACAGTCAGTCTTGCGCCGGCGCCTTCTACAAACACTTTATATTCCGGAAAATAGGGTGCAATAGCAACGAATTCATCGCCATTGCAGCACAAGCCACCAAACACACAGCACAGCGCCGCAGCCGCTCCCACCGTCACATAGAAATCATCCGCACTGTAAGCCGTTCCGAAACGCCGATTCAGGGAATCCGCAAACCGCTGGCGTACCAACGCATCGCCTTGTGCACTGGTATAGCAGTGAATCAGATCGGGGTTTTCTTTCAGTATCCGGATCGCTGTTTCGTTGACTTCTTCCGGTGCAGGAACGCTGGGATTGCCCAAAGAAAAATCAAATACATTCTCCGCGCCCACTTCTGCAGCGCGTTTTTTTCCGTACTCAAACAATTCCCGAATCACAGACCGGGCCGTTCCCAGTTTTACCATTTTCTCAGAGACCATATTCCATTCCTCCCCGCTTGTTTTTTCTATCATAGCACACATTTTTGCAAAAAGCGACCCCCGGAAGGCTTCCGGGGGTGCAAATTTTTATCATTCTGTCCGCAATGCCGCAACCGGATCTTTGTGTGCTGCCTTTTTAGCTGGCAACAAGCCACCGATTAAGGTCAGGATCACACTCAGGACCACCAACAAAATCGCTCCTGAGGTGGGCAAAATCGCGCTGACATCGTTGTTACCCACAAAATAATGGATGACCGCATTGCCGGGAATCAGGATCAGCAGTGAAATACCGATACCCAGCAAGCCTGCCAGCAAGCCAACGATAAAGGTCTCCGCATTGAATACCTGGGAAATGTTGCTTTTGGAAGCACCGATGGCACGCAGAATACCGATTTCCTTGGTTCGTTCCAAAACGGAAATGTAGGTAATAATGCCGATCATAATGGAAGAAACCACCAAAGAGACCGAGACAAAGGCGATCAAGACATAAGAAATGACATTAATAATGGTGGTCACAGAACTCATCAGCAAGCCAACATAATCGGTGTAGGTGATCTTATCCGCCTCGGAAACCGTCTTGTTATAATCCTCGATGCAATCGGAAATGAAATCCTTATTTTCGAAGCTGTCGCAGTAAATATTGATGGAAGAAGGTGCATCCAAACTGACAAGGCCAAAGGCAGACATATTATCCTCGTAAGTGCCGGCAGAAATGTAGCTGTCATAGATCATCAACAGCATCTGATCCGAGGCTGTCATCAGCCAGCCATCCAACGCCGCAGCCATCTGTGTCTCGCCCATAGATTCCATACCGGGAATCGTCTGTCCGGAGGACTGCATCAGCGTCTTGAACATATTTGCTTTTTCAGTGATGCCCATAGAAGATAAGAACATCTTGGTGTCTGCCACACGGACAGCGTCATCTTCCGGAGCAAAGGAAAGGCCCGTGAGCACATTGATATTTTTATTTTCCTGCTGTGCTTTTACTACCGCACTTTCCGCAGTGTAGTCGATCAGATAATCCGTCAGTGCCTGAGTATAGCCAAATGGAGACACCAGCATTGCGCTGGTTGCATCCTCATACGGACGGATCACACCGGTAACCTTGAGCTTAATTGCGCTGTCGATCCGGCTTTCCAGTTCCGTCATATTGTCACCAAAATAGGTGAAGGTGCCATCTTCGTTTTCACTGTAGGTATCACAGGCGGGGATCAGATAGAATTCTTTGCTGCAAATATCTTCGTAGCTCCAAAAAACTGTTTCCAGTTTCACTTCTTCGCCGTTTTTGATCTTTGCCATCAGCTCCTTGTATTCCGCGGCAGGCAGCATACCCAGCTGATATAGTGTGGCTGCGTCGATCTCATTGTTTTGATCTATAACCAGGATCACTTCATTGTACTTTTTGGGCCAATCACCGGAAAGCAACTCGTAGTTATCGGTAACGGTAGGACTGATCAGTACGCCGTTCTGTCCAGGAAGCAGCTGATCAAAATTGTTCAGCACAGGCACCATTTCGCTCATAACGCCCATATTTTCCATCATACTGGACTGCATTCCTCCATCCAAGGTAGAGCCGTCAGTATTGACGAAAGTACCGTTAGGATCAAAGGTAAACACATCAAACTGCACATCGTAGGTATAAACGATGCCGTTGGTACCGATATATTTGTGGATGGGACTATTGGGATCTTCCAAATACTTCTTGAAGGCCGTCAGGTTGTTCTCTGTGATGCTGGAGGTCAGCGTAGATACCATTTCAAAGCTCATACCGTTGGAGTAAAGTCCGTTACGGTCGTGATCCAGCTCCTCACGTATGTTCAAAACCGGAGAAGACGCGATTAAACTGGAAAGGTCAACAGTTTGGGCATCAATGCTGATAGGGTAAGAGGACATCGTATCCCTCTGAATGTCGGTTATGTACTGGTTCACACCAGTAGACAGCGACAAAATCAGTGCAATGCCAATAATGCCAATGGAGCCGGCAAAGGCAGTCAGGAAAGTTCTGGCCTTCTTGGTGCGCAGGTTGTTGAAACTCAAAGAAAGTGCCGTCAGCAAAGACATTGAGGATTTTCCCATATTCTTATGCTTAGGCGGCTCAAGGCCGGTTTCGTCTACCTGGTAGGGATCGGAATCATCTGTAATTCTGCCATCGCGGAGCTTAACGATGCGGGTAGCGTAAGTATCTGCCAGTTCCGGGTTATGGGTAACCATTACAACAAGGCGGTCCTTTGCAACCTCCTTCAATAACTCCATAACCTGAACCGAAGTCTCCGTATCCAGCGCGCCGGTTGGCTCATCTGCCAACAAGATATCCGGGTCATTCACCAATGCCCGGGCAATGGCAACGCGCTGCATCTGGCCACCGGACATCTGGTTGGGCTTTTTATGGACCTGATCTCCCAGTCCCACCTGTTCCAGTGCCTGTCTTGCACGTTGGCGCCGTTCCTTGCGGGAAATACCAGAAATGGTCAGTGCCAATTCCACATTGGATAGGATCGTTTGGTGGGGAATCAAGTTGTAGCTCTGGAATACAAAGCCAATGGTGTGATTGCGATAAGAGTCCCAATCCCGGTCTTTATACCTTTTGGTGGATATGCCGTTGATGATCAAATCGCCGCTGTCATACCGGTCAAGGCCGCCAATGATGTTCAGAAGTGTGGTTTTACCGGAGCCGCTGGGTCCCAGGACAGCCACAAACTCGTTGTCCCGGAGGTTCAGGCAAACACCATCCAACGCTTGCTGGACCAGGTCGCCGGTCACATATTTTTTCGAAATATCTTTGATTTGAAGCATAAAAATGCCCCCTTCATAAATACTACAGTTATTTTATCACAAAACGCTTACGAACTTTGACTTTTTTGTAAATAATACTGGATCTTTTTGCAAGAAAAAAGCCGGTAATTTCCGGCCCCAACATTGTAAGCATACCACATTCAAAATACAATGTCAATTCTCTTTTTGTTTTCCGTTTATGGATTTATGTGTTTTCAACAAGCATAGTGTATGTATTTTGTACAGTTTTCCATATTGCAAAATCCATTTCTTTGTGATATCGTATAGACAGAAAGGATGATGCTTAACAGAAGCACATACCTAAGCTCACCGCAATGGTCAAAGGCAATCCTATGCAAGTGTGTAAGAAATCAGACAATAAGAAACTTCAGAAACAAAACTTAAGTCAGTTAACAAACAAATCAACCTAAAAAATCTAACGAAAGTCAACCAACAAAGTAAAGTATTCGGAAGGAAACAGACATTGCCACCCTTTGATCAAAGCGAAAACATCGTGAGCTGACAGACAGAAGGCCTTCCTGAAAGGGAAATGTTCCGACACATAAGAGCGTCTCGCTAAGAGAATGGATGAGTGCGGTGAATCGGAGTGGATTTCGAAAAAGAAGGTCTAACGGAGTCTAATCTGCAGAAAGAGAGGTTAACCAATGATGTTAGATAATAAGAGTGAACAGAAATGACCCTTGGCTGTTGTAGTTGCAAGATGCACAGTCAAGGGTCATTTCTTTTTTGTCGTATGCCGCCGGACAGGCAGTTTTTTATGCTGAAAAATGGGTAAACCAACGGGCACACTTCTTGGCAACCCTATAGATCGGCCCTTCCAAAACCTTCCTGGCATTCTTCAGCTCCTTGCGGATCGCTATGTTCTGGGGGCAATGCTTTTCGCATTTTCCGCACTCCACACAGTTGGAAGCCTCCGTCGAGGTTTTTCGCAGAGCGGTGGTCATAAAATGCTCCTTTAATCCCGAGAACCAGCCTTCGGCGTAATAGCGGTTGTAAGCAGCAAATGTACCGGGAATATTCACACCCTTAGGACAAGGCTGACAATAGCCGCAGCCGGTGCAACCTACCTTAGTGGTATCATTGATGATTTTCACTACATCGGCATAGAGCGCCATTTCTGCCTCTGTCAGCTTCCCTGCCTCCGCATCGGAGGCGGTGGCTACATTTTCCAGAACCATCTGCTCGGAATTCATACCGGAAAGAACAACTGTCACTTCTTTCTGATCCCACAACCAACGAAACGCCCACTCCGCAGGTGTCCGCTTCACCGGGTACTCCGAAAACCGTTTCTTCGCCTTTTCGGGCAGTAGATTCACCAGTTTGCCTCCCCGTAAAGGCTCCATAATAATTACCGGAATACCCTTTTCGTAGGCGTGATAAAGACCTTTTCTGCCCGCTTGGGAATGCTCATCCAAATAGTTGTACTGGATCTGACAGAAGTCCCAATCATAAGCATCCACGATTTGGCAGAACATTTCCGTATTACCGTGATAGGAGAATCCCACTTGTCCGATGGCGCCGCTGGCCTTTTTCTCCGCAATCCACGCCTCGATACCCAAAGCTTTCAGCCGTTCCCAGGCGTTAATATCCGTCAGCATATGCATCAGGTAATACTCCACATGATCTGTTTGCAGCCGTTTCAACTCCTCAAAAAAGAGCTTATCCATGGTTTCCCGGCTTTTCAGCAGATAATGGGGCAGCTTTGTGGCAATATTGACTTTGTCACGCACATTGTTTCTTGCCAAGATCTCGCCCAATGCCGCTTCGCTGCCTGTATATATATAGGCGGTATCAAAATAATTCACGCCATTTTCAATAGCAAGCAGAATCTGCTTTTCCGTTGCTTCCATATCGATCCTGCCAAGCTTTTGCGGAAAACGCAAACAGCCGTAGCCCAAAACAGAAAGGGATTTGCCGTATTTATCCTGGCGGTAATTCATAATATTCCCTCCGCAGCATAATGATAAAATAATGATACCATTGTGCCGTACGCCTGTCAAGGAAGGGTTTTCTGGTAAGAATACAGTAAATATTTTTCAAATTTCCTTGACTTCCAGTAACTCCCTGTGCTACAATAAGGTCGCTCGTGAGGGAGTAGCAAGCGTATTTATGCGCAGCAAGTCAACATACTGGCCGGAATCGGTCTGGCTTGCTTTAATTTGCGAGACTCATGTATATCTGAAAGGCTATGCATGGGGATTTTTTATACACTTTTGTTCTCAGGTATGGCTTTTGCTTACCTGAGTTTTATTTTGGAGGAATGTAATCAATGGAATGGAGTTTTATTTTCTTTTTCAACAGCGCTTTTCTGGGTATCGGATTGGCAATGGATGCCTTTTCTGTTTCTCTTGCCAACGGACTGAATGAGCCGAAAATGAGAAGCAGCAAACTGTGGGGCATCGCCGGTATTTTTTCTGTCTTTCAAGGGCTGATGCCCCTGATCGGCTGGATCTGCATTCACACGCTTGTGCAGTACTTCACCGCATTTGAAGCCTTCATTCCCTGGATCGCTTTGGCACTGCTTTGCTACATTGGCGGCAAAATGCTACTGGAAGGCATCCATAATGACTGCTCCTCCGGAGATTGTAAGAGACTGACTATTGGAGCATTGCTGGTGCAGGGTGTTGCCACCTCCATTGACGCGCTGTCTGTCGGTTTCACCATTGCAGAATATACCCTCCCCTTTGCTTTAGTCTGCGCACTGGTCATTGCCGCAGTGACTCTGCCCATCTGCGCAGCCGGCATTTACATCGGCAAAAAGGCCGGTACCCGACTTGCAGGCAAAGCCGGCATCCTGGGCGGCGCAATTTTGGTCTTCATTGGACTGGAAATTTTCATTACCAGCTGGTTTTGATTTACGTCAACAGTTGCAAACGTACCTATTTTCTGCTATCATATTCGCAGTTTTAACAGAAAGCCGGGATTTATCCTATGCCAACCAAGCATCTGTTTCATACACCCCACGCGCCCCGATTGCGTAAGCGGGGAGATGTTGATATGACCGAAGGAAGTATCGTCGGTCATATTTTGACTTTTGCCATTCCCCTGCTCATTGGCAATTTGTTTCAGCAGCTTTACAACATGGTGGATACATGGGTGGTGGGCAGATATGTCAGCAACGAAGCGTATGCCGCCGTTGGCACCCTTGGCCCTGTAACCAATATGCTGATCGGCTTTTTCTCCGGCCTGGCTTCCGGTGCCGGCGTCGTGATCAGCCAGTACTACGGCGCACAGAAATATGACCGGGTCCGGGATACGGTACATACCGCTATTATTATGACTTTGGCGCTGGGTGTGTTGCTGACGGGCTTTGGTCTGTTCATCATTCCCTATGTTTTGCAGATCATCAACACGCCGACGGATGTTCTTCCGGAATCCACCACATATCTGACCATTTACTTTGCCGGAATATCCGGTCTGATGCTCTACAATATGGGTGCCGGCATTCTTCGGGCTGTAGGCGACTCGCAAAGGCCCTTCTATTTCCTTGTGGTCTGTGCGCTGATGAATATTGTGCTGGATCTGCTCTTTGTCAAGCAGTTTCATATGGGTGTGGAAGGCGTTGCGCTGGCAACCATCATTTCTCAGTTCGTTTCCGCTACCTTGGTGGTCATAACCCTGACGCGAACGAAAACCTGCGTCAAACTTTCCTTCAAGTGGCTAAAGCTGCATTGGGACATTCTGAAAAAGATCGTCCGTGTGGGTATCCCCGCGGCAATCCAGCTTGCTATTACCGCATTTTCCAACGTGTTCGTTCAGTCCTATATCAACAACTTCCAGGCAGACGCCATGTCCGGCTGGACCACATACAATAAAGTCGATCAGCTCCTGTTCCTTCCGATGCAGTCCATTGCCCTTTCCAGCACCACATTTGTAGGACAGAATTTGGGCAAAGGGCAGGTGGACCGGGCGAAACAAGGCGTTCGCTGGTCTTTGATCCTGTCACTCAGCATTACCGGCGTGATTATGATCCCGGTAATCATTTTGGCACCGCAGATCGTTGCCTTCTTTAACAATAAAAAAGAAGTCGTGTACTACGGCTCTCTGCTGTTGAGGTGGGTCACACCTTTCTATCTGATCTGTTGCTTCAATCAGGTCCTTGCAGGCGTACTCCGTGGTTCCGGCGACTCCAAGGCACCAATGATCATCAATATTGCCGCATTCGTTGTATTTCGTCAGATTTATATGTTTATTATGTCTCGCATCCACAATGACATTGTGCTGCTTGCTTTGGGCTACCCCGCCGGTTGGCTCCTTGCCAGCACTTTACTTATGATCTATTATAAAAAATCCAACTTTGGCAGTAAACGGCTGGTGGAGGAGAATTAAACGGAAACAGGACGCGTTTGCGTCCTGTTTTTGCAGATAATTCAGTCCGGAAATGTAGCTATGATGCGGAAAGTACCCTTCTCCGGACAAGTTGCCTGGATTCTGCCTCCGTGAGCCGTTACGATAGCCTTTGCCACGGAAAGGCCAATTCCATAGCCGCCGGTTTCCGAATTGCGGGACAGGTCTGCACGATAGAACCGGTCAAAGATCCGTTCCAAATCCTTTGCATTCAAAGCTGTTTCTGTTTCATTTTGCACCACAATTGCAATACTTTTTCCCTGTTTTCCAAAGAAAAGGTTGATTGTACTGCTTTCCCGGGCGTATTTTATTGCATTGTCCAGCAAAATACTGATCAACTGTTCTACAGATTTACCGTTTCCACGCATTGAAACCATAGGCTGGACATTGCAGCAAAGGGTCTTCTTCTGCACATCTGCCAAGATTTGAAAGGCCGCCGCTGTCTCGCTAACCACCTCGGAAGCGGGGAAGTCGATCATAGGCATTGCGTTTTGCCCTTCTTCCATCCGGGTCAGTAAGATCAAATCATTTGTCAGTTCTGTCAGGCGGCGTGTCTGGCTGCGAACATCTTCCAGGCATTCGTTGCTTCCCCAGTCCATCTCCAGCACATCCACGTTGGCATTGATGATGGTAAGGGGCGTTTTGATTTCGTGACCGGCATCCGTTATAAACCGCTTCTGCTTTTCATAGCTTTGGGCAATGGGTCTTATGATCCGCCCGGACAGGAAAACGATGATTACAAATACCGCGGCAAAACCTGCAAGAGAAATAACAACACTGACAAACAGGAAATTACGAAACGCACTCAGCTTTCTGCCGCAATCCAGGAATGTAATGCGGACACCATTGAGTTCTCTCTGCTTCCAATAGCGGTAATTTCCCAAAAAGCCTTTCTGCTGATGGCTTCTCTGCACCTTTGCTGCGAAAAGCTCTGCTTTCTCACTGTCTACGGCAGCAATTTTACTTAGGTCTATGTGGATCACATTCCCGCTGTCATCCAAAGAAACGGAAAAATACCGGCTCTCATAGGGCAGTTCCGGGGAAAACCCTTTATCAAAAGGGTCTGTTTCCAAATGTGGAAGCTGTCCCATATCCGGAAATGTGCCCCGATTTTGGGACAGTAAAGAAAGAGTTCGGTCCGCCTCTTCCACCACGGATTGGTAATTCAGCAGATTCATTCCCGCAACCATCAGCGCCAGTAATACAAACAGCGAGATCATTGTCAGCGCGATCACTTTTCTTTTCAGCCGTTTGATCATAGGATCTCCTCCACACAGTAGCCCACATTGCGGATTGCCCGGATATGAACATCAGCGTGCAACGCCTTCAACTTTTTGCGAAGGTAGGAGATATAAACCCATACAACATTGATCTCGGTATCGCTGTCGTAGCCCCAGATTTTCTCCATAAACCGTTCAGATGAAATCACCTGCCGGGGATTTGACATCAACAGCTCCATCATCTGGAATTCCTTGTTTGCCAACCGGAAACGACCCGTGGCAGAGGAAAGCTCAAAAGATGCTCTGTCCAATACGATATTGCCCAGTATCAGCTTGGAATCGGAAGCAACCGCTGTTCTGGTGATGGCACGAATGGATGCCAAAAGCTCTTTGGTATCAAAGGGCTTCGTTAAATAATAGTTGGCTCCGCTGTCCAGTCCCAGCACCTTATCATCCACCTCTGCCTTGGCAGTCAGCATCAGTACCGGAATGGAGTTGCCGTTGGCTCGAAGCCGCTTCAGCACCGTGATGCCGTCCATTTTGGGCATCATCACATCCAAGACAAGCACATCATAGCTGCCGTTTTCCAAAAATGCCAGGGCATCTTCCCCGTTATAGACCGCGTCGGCAGAATAGTGATTTTTTTCAAATATCTTAAGCAACGCTCTGGCGAGAGAACGCTCATCTTCTGCAAGCAGGATCCGCATAACCATCTTTCCTTTACTTGATTTGAGAATATCATATCACATTTTGTACTTTTCTGCACCTATTTTTACGTAAAAACATTAACTGGGATTAAAATTTCCCCTTTATTAAGTTCATTTAAGCTTCTATATTTAGAATGAGCGCCGAAAGAAGGTGGCTTCATGGCCTATCAAGCCGTATTTCAGCGCCTCGAGCTGAAATACCTTTTAACCACAAACCAAAAACAACTCATTTTGCAGGCAATGGCTCCATATATGTCCATTGACCAGTATGGTCGGACGACCATTCGCAACATTTACTTTGATACGGACAATTACCGGCTGATCCGCTGCTCATTGGACAAGCCAAACTATAAAGAAAAGCTGCGTATTCGCAGCTATCGCCGCGTTGTGGATAACGAAAAGGTCTTTATCGAGTTAAAAAAGAAATGCAACTCAATTGTCTACAAGAGGCGCATATCCCTTCCGGAGCAGGCGGCGCTTTCCTGGATTTCCGGAGCTGCACACTGTGAAAAAGACAGCCAAATTTCCCGGGAAATTGACTACTTTTGCAGTTTTTACGGGTCGCTCTTTCCCGCGGTGTTCCTAAGCTATGAACGGGAAGCCTATTACTGTCATGACGGAGGCGATTTCCGGGTAACCTTTGACGATACCATTCTTTGCCGCGAAACCGACATTTCTCTCCGTTCTGACACCTACGGGACGCCGATTTTACCGGAAGGAATGGTGCTGATGGAATTGAAATGCACCGGCGGTATTCCCCTTTGGATGACCAAAGTGCTTTCTGAAAACCGAATCTTCAAAACATCCTTTTCCAAATACGGAACGGCATATCAAAACATCATTTTCCCAAAACTAAAGGAGGAAACCCATGCTCACCACACTGTTTAACGGACTTTTTGATTCTGATCTGACCCAGGTGATCTCTGTCACCGATTTTCTCATCTGCCTGGCATCGGCATTGATCGTCGGTCTTCTGATGGCATTGTCATATATGTACCGCAGCCGCTACACCAAAAGCTTTGCCGTTGCACTGGCACTGCTGCCGGCAGCGGTGTGCATCGTAATTTTAATGGTCAATGGCAATATCGGCACTGGCGTTGCTATTGCGGGCGCATTCAGCCTTGTCCGCTTCCGCAGCGCACAGGGTTCCGCCCGGGAAATCTGCGCGCTGTTTCTGGCAATGGGTGCAGGCTTGGTTGTAGGTATGGGCTATATCGCTTATGCTGTTCTGTTCACCGTCATTATGGGCACCATTTTTATGCTTTACAACCGCCTCAACTTTGGCAACCACAAGTCCCAGGAAAAGGTGTTTACCATCACCATCCCGGAAAATTTGGACTATACCAATGTTTTTCAGGATCTTTTTGATGCCTACGCCAAAAATGTCACTTTAGTCCGGGTTAAAACCACCAACTTGGGCAGTATGTTCCGGCTGACTTATCACATCACCTTGATCGACCCCGCAAAGGAAAAGGAATTTGTCGATCAGCTCCGCTGCCGCAACGGCAATTTGGAAATCTCTGTTTCCTTGCAGGATACCGGGGCTGTTGCAGAGCTGTAAGGAGTATACACAATGAAAAGAATTTTCTGCATTTTGCTCGTGCTGATGCTGCTGTGCGGCTGTAGCAAAAAAGGCACTCCAACTTTCAGCACAGAGCCCACCAACTCTCCCAACACCACTTCCGGTGCACAGGCGGATGCGGATTTCAGCAAAACTGACGATGATATGTTCACTGAGCGGGATCAAAGAACCGATTACGATGCCGATAAATGTGTAACAATTTCCTTAAACGGCACTTCCGTCTCCGCCAGTTCCAATTCGGTCAAGATATCCGGCACAACAGTGACCATCACGGAAGAAGCCACATATCTCATCAGCGGCACCTTAAATGACGGTATGCTCATCGTTAACGCACCGGACTCTGCCAAACTGCAGCTTGTGTTTGATGGCGTATCCATCACCAGTTCCACAAGCGCGGCTCTCTACATTTTGGAAGCAGACAAGGTATTCCTGACACTGGCCGATGGCACTGAAAACACCTTGGCAAGCGGTGAAAGTTTCACAGCTATAGATGATAACAATATTGATGGTGCTGTCTTCTCCAAGCAGGATCTGACCATCAACGGCAGCGGCAATCTGACGGTTACTTCCCCTGCCGGTCACGGTATCGTCTGCAAGGACGACCTGGTTATCACCGGCGGCGTGTATGCTGTCAACGCAGCATCCCACGGTATCGATGCCAATGACAGCATCCGCATTACTGGCGCAGAAATGACCATCGACGCAGGCAAAGATGGTATCCACGCCGAGAACTCCGACGACACATCCCTTGGCTATATTTATACCACCAACTGCACCTTGACCATTGAAGCCGAAGGTGACGGCATCAGCGCCGGTCACTACATTCAGATCGAAGGCGGCACCTATTCTCTGGTCTGCGGCGGTGGAAGTGAAAACGGTGACAAGGCCAGTTCCGGATCTTACGGTGATTTTGGCGGTATGGGCGGCAGGCCTGGCCGGTCAACCGGCAGCACGACCACCACGGACAGCACCAGTATGAAAGGCATCAAGGCTGGCACCGGCATTTTGATTTCCGACGGCAGCATCGCCATCGACTCCGCGGATGATGCTCTCCACTGCGCCACCGAGTTGATCATCAACGGCGGCAAGCTGGTGCTGAAATCCGGTGACGACGGAATCCACTCTGACAATACTCTCACCATCACAAACGGCACAATTCAAATTACAGAGAGCTATGAAGGTCTGGAAGCTTTCAAAATCTATGTTGCAGGCGGTGACATCTCTCTGGTGGCCTCCGATGACGGCTTGAACGCAGCCGGCGGCACCGATTCCAGCGGCACTGGCGGAAGAGATGAAAAATTCGGCGGTATGGGCGGCGGAATGAGCAGCAATTCAAATGGCTATATTGAGATCTCCGGCGGCAATCTCTATGTGAAGGCCTCAGGCGACGGTATTGATGCCAACGGCTCCCTAGCCATTACCGGCGGTTATACAGTTGTCTGCGGACCTACCAGCGGCGACACCGCAGTCCTGGACTACGATAAAACTGCCACGATCTCCGGCGGCACCTTCATTGGCACCGGTGCCTACACGATGGCCCAGACACTCACCGGCAGTGGCCAGGGTGTGATGTCCCTCCGCGGCAGTCTCGCTGCAGGTACGACAATTGCAATGCTGAATGCCAGCAACAAAACCATTATTGAATTCACACCGGAACTTGCCTTCCAGTTTATCGTTATCAGTTCGCCGGATATCATAGCCGGTCAGTCCTATACGATCACCGTGGGCGGGGAAAATGCCGGTACTTTTGAAGCGAGTTAAACCCCTTTTTTACAATAAACCGGCGGCGGACGCGTATGTGTCCGCCGCCGGTTTGTTGTATCGGGGGTTTTTTCTTATTTAGTCGTTTTATATAATTTCAAGCAAGAAAACGCTGGCTTTTTTGTTATAAAATATTGACAGTATCCACAAGTTATGGTACTATGTCAGTGTAGGAAATATCCGCCGCCCGCTTTGTATATCATTGGAGGTGACGAATATGAAAAAATGTAAGTTTTTATCCACTTTGTCCTATGTTTTGATCATCACGCTTTTGGTAACTGGCTTGCCTGCCTGGGCCCGGGCAGAATCAACTTCAGAGACCACCCCGGTCTTAAGTATTGATGATGTCCCGGAAGCAATGTCTTATGCCGAACTGACGGCAGCCGGACACATTAGCCGTGTGTATGCGGATGAATCAGAACTCAACACAGTTGTTTTTGAAAATATTCTGTGATAGCTTCACATTTAACAGGAGGTCAACGGATTATATGCGTAATAAACTGATTTTGAAATTGATATCATATCTGCTTGTATTTCTTATCCTTCCAATTTCTGCCGTTTCCGTGGCAGCAAGAGAGGAAGATTATGATTACGAAGGATATTATTTCCAAAGGTATAAGGTTGAGGAAGAACTGCTGGGTAAAGTGAATTATGAGGTCTGCTGTAGCATAGTATTGCACGATGATTTACTGACGGCTCAATATTGGCCCATTTCTTATGCTTGTACATCATATGACCAATTGGTTGAGAGTAGCAAGGGGTTATATGAAGATGGGCCAGACGGATACGGCTACGACCACACGATGAAAAGTGATCAATATCCTAAATCCTACAAAGATATTGTAAGCCAATATGATGAAGCTTTTTTTGAAGATAATTTTCTTGCAATCGCAGCCTTCTCATTCAAAGAAGGTGAAGCCTTCACGGTAGAACGGATTGATTATGTCAGTGGTACGGATGAAACAATCTGCATTGCCATTGATTTTGAGCCGGACTATACGACGATGAAAAAGTATTATGTTTTCGTAGAACTACCGAGGAAATACTATGCAGGCACCTATTGCGTGGCAGGGTATCCATTTGATGATTTGATGCTTCCGAACGAAAACCCCAAAACCGGAGATAGTGTGATGTTGCTCCCGGCGGTGGCGGCGCTGGTCATCTCTGCCGCAGGTATCGTCTGCACAAAGAAACGCAAACAGTAAACGGACTTGTTTTCTGCCGATGACGGCACACCAATGGTGGTCGTTAATGATCCGTTTGATGATAATTACGACAAAAATAATAATACTGGCGGGCCAAATGTTTATGTAATGCCTTTTGCAACACTGTATTCTGTCAAGAAAGATGATCGCCATATCTTTTTTTCGACATAACGTAACGGAAGGGAAAACAATATGAGAAGGACATTAAAATGCAAGGTTTGTATCTTGGGGCTTGTGTTGATAGCCATTTTTTCCTTTGCTATTTCCGCAAACGCCCGTGGGATAGTAGATTGTACATGCGGTGAAGAGAATTGCTCACACGATTATGGTTTGCATAAATCCTATGGGGACTATTTTGAAGTTGTTGAGGAAATTGATGCAGAATATAAAGTTTGCTATACCGAACTGATTCACGAGCTTTCCTTAGATGCTTTTACTCCAATATGTTTCGCTATTGAATCCAAGGAAAGAGCAATGCAATTTTTGGAACCTAAGCAATGGTATCCCTATGGTGGCATAGATTTATACGACTATGATTCAAAGAACGAGCAATATCCTGAAAGCTTGCGCGATATTCTATCGAGTTATAACGAAACCTTCTACGAGAATAATTTCCTTTGGGTAGCATATCACGAATCATCCAGGACGGACACTCCACGGATCAGCAGACTCGATGTTGCGAAATCAACGGATGCTGATGGCCGTGAGGTTCTTGTAACGTTAGTTGATTGTTCGCCAGATGACACAGATGTGATGTATTGGATCGTGATCGAGTTGCCGAAAAAGTATCTGGCTTATACGGAAGACCATTTTGAAATGAACGATGTTTATATGTATTACTATAAGGCAAATCCCAAAACCGGCGACAGCGTGATGCTCGTTCCTGCGGTGGGCGTAATGGTCGCCGCGGCAGCCGGCATCGTGATCACCAAAAAACGCAGAAAATAAACACAACGCAAACGGGCAGCAAACGCTGCCCGTTTTTTTACTTTGCAAGACGTAAAAAATATGCTATACTGGCTAAAAACGGAAAGGAAGAAATGCTATGCTCCATCTGATCACACAGCAGTTTGATCTGCCGATCCTGGATTGGATCCGCTCTCATTTAAGCTGCAAATTCTTAGACGCGGTGATGCCGGTCATCACAGCACTGGGGGACAATGGCATTTTTTGGATTGCCGTCGCAGCGGTCCTGCTTTGCCTGCCAAAGTACCGAAAAGCCGGATTTGCTATGGGCATTGCTATGCTGATGGGCCTTTTGATCTGCAACGCTACCTTGAAGCCGCTTATCGCCCGGATCCGCCCCTATGACTATCAACTGCAGCATTTTGGCACAGCAATAGAGCTTCTGATTGCCGCTCCCCACGACTATTCCTTCCCCTCCGGCCACACCGCCGCCTCCTTTGAAGCGGCAACCGCCCTGCTTTTGTATCATCGCAAATGGGGTATTGCGGCGCTCTTTCTCGCCTGCTTGATCGCTTTTTCCCGGCTTTATCTGTATGTTCACTACCCCACCGATGTTCTATTCTCCGTTGCTCTCGGTGTGGCGCTGGCTTTCCTGGCGCGGTGGTTAACGGACCGTGGCGCAAGGAATCTTGCAAAAAACAGCTAACAGGGACGATTTGCGTCCCTGTTTCTTTGTTTTTTCGGGAAAAACTTGCTTTTTCCTGGAACATTTTGTATAATATTGGAAAATCCCGTGAAAGGCAGGGCATTGCTATGGACGAAACGACCCGCCAACCAAATATCCGCCGCAGACGGCGCAAATCCAAATGGGAGATCATAAAGGAAGCCTATCTTCCCACCATTTTCTTTGTGCTTACCGTTGTGATCATTCTGGCATTTATCATCGGCGCCACTAGCCGCAATTCGGCTTCTCATACAAAGGCTCCGGCTTCCACTACCACAACTGCGCCTACGGAAGACCCGAATCTCGAATTCGTCGCTGAAGCAGAGAGTCTCCTGGCACAGGCAGAGGAATATGCCAAGGATTATTACTACCAACAGGCTATGGATGTGATTGATCGTTTCACCGGGGATCTCACCGCCTTTCCGGAGCTGACAGCCACCCGCACTGCGTACCAACAGGCACTTTCGGAAATGGTGGTATGGTCCGATCCTTCCGAAGTTACGGTGCTTTCCTTCCACACCTTGATCGTGGACACTGAAAGAGCATTTGCGGATAAGACCTATGCCAATTCCTACAACAAAAACTTTGTTACCGTGGAGGAATTTTCCCAAATTCTCACGTCTCTTTACGAAAAGGGCTACATTCTTGTCAATTTAGAGGATTTCACCTCCTGTACCACCGACGCCGACGGCAACACAGCCTGCAGCGCAAACGAACTGATCCTGCCAAAAGGCAAAAAGCCGCTGGTTTTGGTTCAGACCAATGTAAATTACTACACCTATATGGTGGACGGTGACGGTGACGGTTTGCCGGACAAGGACGGTGCTGGCTTTGCCAGCCGCTTGATTCTGGATGATATGGGCAACATTGTAGCAGAATATGTCACCGCAAGCGGAGAAACGGTCACCGGCGATTACGATCTTGTACCGATCCTGAACACGTTTATTAAGGCGCATCCCGATTTTTCTTACCGTGGTGCCCGGGCCATTTTGGCGCCTTCCGGCTATGACGGCATTTTTGGTTACCGCACCGACCCGGAAACAGAAACCAAAATGGGCAGCGAATTTTACAGCCAGCAGATCGATGGTGCCAAACGGATCGTTAGCGCCTTACAGGATGATGGCTACACTATCGCCTGCTACACCTACGGAAATAAAGGTTACGGCAAGATCACTGCATCGGAAATTCAATCCGATTTGCGCTCCTGGACAGCAGAAGTAACTCCCATTTTGGGTCAGACCAATATTTTGGTATTCGCGCAGAACAGCCAGATCGACACCTATTCCGGCAGCAAATTCAATGTTTTGCAAAATGCCGGCTTCCGATACTATATCGGCATCGGTTCAGCCACAGATACCGATGCAACCATAGAAAGCAATTTCATCGCCCTGAAGCGGCTGAATGTCACCGGCTCGCAGATGGCTCACACCTCCCTGTTCAGTGACTTGTTCGATGCCTCGGCGATTTTGGATCCTAACCGCGGTAGTATTCCAAAATAACGCAAATCCGGCGCACTGCAGTGCGCCGGATTTTTATACGGTTATTACAGAACGAAGAATGCGCAGGAACCGGGGGCCAGCTCTACCTTGCCGGAAACCTTGACGCCTTCCATAACGGGCAGCTCGTCATTTGCACCCAAGACCAATTCCTTGCCGTTTAAGAGCATCGTGCGGGAGCGCATCTTGCCGTTGCCGGTCAAAACATACGCCTCTGCTTCTTTGGGCAACTCCACTGTGGTGGTATCCGTCCAGGAGGTGTTGATCACCAGGTAGGCATAGCCATCCTTACCATCGGCCCGGGAGTGGGCATAAACGTAAGCACCTTCCCGAATCGCTTCACCGGAGGCATAGCAAGTGTTTCCCATCAGCTTCTTCCACAGCAACACGGAGAAATAGCTGGGACGGGGAAGGAAAGTACCGTGTTTCAGCCAGCCGTAGTCAGAAGATGCCAGCGTATTATGGAAAATGACACCATTGGTAACGGTTGCAAAGCTACCGATCTCGTTAAGAGTCCGGGGCACTTCCAAATAAGTGGATGCCCAGGTGTGACCGCCGGCACCGGCGTCACCGCTTTCGGTGACCCACATCTCGCCGCCGGGACAGTAACGGTCTCGATAGGAGCTGAAACAACGGGCAGAATGGGCAGCAGTACCCAGATAACCTTCACTCATCGCACCTTCCGCAGGGGTAAAGGCACTCGGCATCATAGCTGCCATACGCTCGGAAACGCCGTTATAGCAGTGATAGCTGAAAACATCCAACTTCTCGGTGCAGCCATCCATCAGATCGCCGGTGGAGCAACAAGCCATAACCGCGGCAATACCCGCAGTATCCATCCCCACACTGCTTGCCCAGGGATGCGGATTGCCCCAAGCATCCATACTCATAGCACCGGGATCGGTATCAGAAGGGCCAACGATCAAACACTCGGGATAGTTCTCCCGCACCCACTTGTGGAAGATATCCTGATCCCGGCGGAAGTCCGCGGCAGTATAGTCCTTGGGGAAACCAGTCGTCTGCAGCATATTGGGCTCATTGACGAACTCAACAGCCTCAATGGGAACACCGTATTCCTTACTCAAAGCAAATATCTTCTCAGCCTGGCTGGGATTCCAGGGCTCGTCGTGCTTGTGCAAGCCGTCGCAGTTGGCAACAGAAATCTTCAGCTTGCCGTCCACCGCTTTGACAAAGTTCAGCAGATCGATCCACTGCTGCTTATGTAAATGATTAAAATAACCCTCTGGCAGACCGGTCTCATCGAAATCGTAGTAAGTTCTGGTTGCCCAGGTGCCGGAAACCCGAATCCAGCAGCTTCCCAGCGCCTTTGCCAAATGAATCAGACGGGGGTTGGTGGTATCAATGGGATCATACCACTGGTGCATTGCTGCGATACCCTTGGAAAAATCGGGGGGAGGTACCTGTTCTGTGCCGTCGATTTGTGCATCGGTATAGGCTTTCCAGAATGTGCCGCCGGTAACTTCTGTCATCTCTACATTATAAGAGATTAACCGGGGGTTCATCTCCCGCAACACTTCCAGGCCGTTGGTCTTCAATCGAACGATTTGAGCCATTTTGATCCATCTCCTTCTTAGTGAGTTCATAATATTGCTGATATCTTATTATAAAACACCGAGTCATTCAAAGCAAGTAACAGATAGGGAACAATTGTGTCACCCTGTTCCAAAAAAAGTACCCGCTTTTGCACAAATCACACAAAAGCGGGATTTTCTCAGTTGTCATAGGTTGGAATTAAGGGGCGGGAAAGCATCTGTGTTGCGATCTGCGCCATCGCTACCGCAGACTGACGGTAACCGTTTTCGTGCCAGCTCAATACCATTGCTAAAAGACCGCAGATACAAAAAGTCAAGGTCATACTTTGTACATTCAGCGGTGCGTTGTGCAGATAAATAGGCATCATCCGCTCGTTTAGGGCGTGGTTGGTCGCCCGCTCCACCAACAAACCACTCAAGCGACTGCGCTGAAGCGCCTCCAAAAGGTCTCTTTTTTCATACCAAAATACAAAAAAGCGCTCTAAATCGCCAACAGCAGACCCTATTTTCTGTTTTCCGTTCATATGAGGTGATTGGACAAATTCCATCAAAGTGTGATCGATCAGAGCAAACAACGCGCCGTCTTTGCTGGAAAAATAGCGATAAAAGGACTTTCGTGGAATGTCCATCCGATCGCACAAATCACTGACAGAGATCTGCTCATACTGCTGCACCCGCATCGCCTGGAGCAGGCCCTGCTCCAGCAGTCGCTGCCGGGAAGCCGACTCCTCTGTCTTGCAAAGCTTATACATAGCAAACCTCCGTCACTCTTTATATCACCATTATAGCAGAAAAAGTAAAAATCGCAATAGTTTTGTTCAATATTCCCAAAAAAGCACCGTTACAAATCTGCATCCCGTGTCACAGAAAGAGCTGTTTGTCCCTAGTTAACAGTCTGTTCACCATTTATAATAAATATGATTGATGCAGGACTGTCCTGCAAAATTAAGGAGGAAAAAATATGGCTAAAAAACCTGTCACACTGGATTCCAACGGTTACCGCACGTTTGGAATTCGTGACTCCGTTGCCTACGCAGCCGGTGACTTAGGCTGCAATATGAGCTTTGCTCTGAAGGGTTACATGGCTCTGTTCTGGACACAGATTATGGGTATGGGCCTGTGGTATTCCCTGCTGCTGATGATCGTGCAGGTCTGGGACGCAATCAACGATCCCCTGATCGGTTCTATCGTTGACGCTGACAAGCACACGTATAAGAGAAACAAATTCCTGCAGTACATCTGGGTCGGTTCCATTGGTCTGATCATTGGCGGCGCTTGCTGCTTCCTGCCCTTCCCCGGCGCTCCCACTTGGGCTAAGTTCATCATTTTCATTGCAGGTTATGTTCTTTGGGATGCTTTCTATACCATCGCCAATGTACCTTACGGTTCTCTGCTGTCCCTGATCTCCAAGGAGCCTGCTGACCGTGCTTCCCTGTCCGCATGGCGTTCCGTCGGCTCTATGGTCGGTAATATGCTGCCCATGGTCATTCTGCCTATGATTATGTATAATGCAGACGGCTCTCTGAATGGCTATAAGGTATTTCTGGCTGCTTTGATCATGGGTGTTCTGGGCTTCATCTGCTTCCAGTTCATGATCAAGAATACTGTTATCCGCGTTGAGCAGGATATCAAGTGCAACGAAGAAGATGCTCCTAAGTTCAATGTTTTGAAGGCTATGGGCAACTTCGTCAAGAACCGTCCCGCTATGGGTGCTACCGTTGCCGCAATGGGTATGTTCATTGGTATGCAGGGTGCTGCTACCGCTGTTTCCGTCACCTTCCAGATCTATTTCAAGAATCCTCAGATCTCCGGTATCGTTTCTATGTTCGCAATGATCCCCATTGTAGCATTCACGCCGCTGGCTCGTAAGATGGTCGTTAAGTACGGCAAGAAAGAGTTGTCTGTTGTCGGCTCCATTGCTTCTGTCGTTGGCGGTCTGTGTATGTTCATCATCACCCCCAATAATACCAATCTGGATCTGGTGCTTTATGTTGTCAGCCAGTTGATCTTCAGCTTGGGTATGGGCATCTATTCTACCGTTTCCTGGGCTATGATGGGCGATGCCATCGACTACAACGAGTGGAAGACCGGTTCCCGCGAGGAAGGCATTGTCTACTCCCTGCACTCCTTCTTCCGTAAGCTGGCACAGGGCATTGGTCCTGCAGTCGCGTTGGTCATTATGGCATCTCTGGGCTATGTGAACAACGCCGTTGATCCCGAAACCGGCTCTGCGATCATTGATGTCACTCTGCTGGGCTGGGATGTGGCTGTCAACCTGCGTACTCTGGTTGCTGCCCTGTATCTGCTGTCCGCTGTTATGATGTTCATTGGTCTGGGTCTTATTTACAACCTGGACAAGAAGACTCTGGAAAAGATGAACTCCGAGCTGGCTGCCCGCAAGGAGCAGTAATTCCCGTAATCCATAATAAAACCCCGGAACTGCTGAACAGAACCAGTAAAAACGGACAATAGACAAAACACCCCCTAGTGTAGGATAA